>CAYNXM010000222.1:0-11431 GCA_964401105.1 uncultured Lyngbya sp.
ATTATTCAGGTAACTAAGCTGGAATAATTGATATATCGATTAACTATAAGTAGAATGATGGCAATAGAATACGATATTGTAATTATAGGCGGTGGATCGGGTGGTTTGGTGGTTGCCAGTGCCGCAGCCCAATTGAAAGCCAAAGTGGCTTTAGTCGAACGCGATCGCCTCGGTGGCGACTGTTTATGGTATGGTTGTGTTCCCAGTAAGTCTCTGATTCATGCCTCTCGCGTCGCGTATGAGGTGAAAAATGCCAGTCGCTTCGGTATCCATACCAACCCCCCAGAAATTGAGTTTGCCAAGGCTACAGGTCATGTCCAGAAGGTGATTAAAGCCATTGAACCCCATGACTCCCCGGAACGGTTCCGTGGATTAGGGGTTGAGGTGATTTTCGGGGATGGTAAGTTTACAGACCGCGATACATTTGAAGTTAATGGCCGACAATTGAAAGCGAGGGCGTTTGTGGTCTCTACTGGATCTCGTCCCGCTATTCCATCCGTTGAAGGTTTAAAAGAAGCAGGTTTTCTAACGAATGAACAGGTATTTTCTTTAACGGAACGTCCTAATTCTTTAGCGATTATTGGGGCGGGGCCAATTGGTTGTGAGTTAGGACAAGCGTTTTCTCGGTTGGGATCTGAAGTGACTATTATTAATAGTCGAGATCTGATTTTACCGAAAGAAGATCCAGAAGCGGCAAAAGTAGTTCAAGATCAATTTATTGCCGAAGGAATTAATATTTTATCTCAATCTCGGGCGGATCGAGTTGAAGTGAAAGAGGGTAAAAAATATTTATTTTGTGGCGGAAAACAGGTTATTGTTGATGAGATTTTAGTTTCAGCCGGACGGCAGCCGAATGTAGAGTCTTTAAACTTAGAGGCGGCTGGGGTAACTGTGGGTAAAAGTGGTATTCAGGTGAATGAAAAACTACAAACAACTAATTCTAAAATATATGCTTGTGGGGATGTGATTGGGGGTTATCAATTTACTCACGTTGCTGGATATGAAGCAGTTGTGGTCTTAACCAATGCGTTATTTTTCCCGGTGAGTAAAGCTAATTATCGTGTTATTCCTTGGGCGACATTTACTGACCCAGAATTGGCAAGAGTCGGGTTAACAGAGGCACAGGCCAAAGAACGATATGGTGAAGATGTATATGTGTTAAAACAGGATTTTTCGGGGGTAGATCGGGCGCAAGCAGAGGCTGCTACTCAGGGATTTGGTAAGATTATTACTCGGGGAAATGGTGAGATTTTAGGGGCGCATTTAGTGGGGCCGTCAGCCGGGGAATTAATCCATGAAATTGTATTAGCGATGTCGAATAAATTAAAGGTTTCAGCGTTAACCGGAATTCATATTTATCCGACGCTATCGGAAGTGAATAGTAAAGCTGGATTATTATTAAAAAAACGGAAGTTTGCAGAGAATCAATGGCAGCAAAATCTATTAGAAAAATTCTTTAATTTACGGCGGTCTATATTTTGATCAATACAGAGATTTGAGGAAGGAGAGATACTGATTTATCCCTCCTTTTCTAGGAGAACAGATTCAGGTTTATTGAATAGGGGAATAAATAGAAATCTCTATTTTGTTTGTGAATGCTTGAATCGGACGTTTTTTTTTATTCAATTCCGAGTTAAAGCTAGCTATTCCCAAGCTTTTTAGAGGATTAAAATCAACCCTTTATACTTCTTTTTTTATGCGTCATAATTTTACCTGCACCCCATATTCCAAATGCCAATATTCCTAATTTAAAATTAGCTTCAGGTACAGATGGAGAATCTAATGTTTCTAATGCAGCATCCGCTATTAATTGATGGGCTGCGGTTGTGACGTGCTGAGGATCCCAGAATAAAAATTCATCGGGGTTTGCACATCCAACTAATAAACAACCATCAGTAACATTGGTAAAATTAAATGTTTCTGGATTATTGACGACATCTGTAAATAAAGCATTCAAGTTAAATGAAATCAGATTAATATCTGGTGCTAAACTCAGGGTTAAATCATCAATTTCAGCCGCAAGTGCTGTATTATGTTCTTCGGATAAAGCATTTAATCTGTTAGTAATTCCTGGTTCTTCTTGATTGGCATTTAACGCAACAGGAGTATCACCTAAGTTGGGTAAATTCACAACCATAATATTCTGAGCACCGACATTTGCTAAAGTAGTAATAGCATTGGATAAATTATTAATAGATGCCGTTGAAGAAGTGAAGGGTTCAAATGTTCCTTCTGTGGGTAAATAATCATTCGATCCTGCCCAAATAATATACAAAGCATCTGCATCTGCTGCTGAACTAAAATCCGCTGTAAATAAGCTAATTTGATCTTGTAAAGCGGGTAAATCAGGTACTGTTGGAAAGGTTAAAGAAACCGTATTCTCGTCTCCGGTTGTCGCCCCACCAAAAGCAAAATTAATCCCTTCTGTTGGTAGGGTTTGATCAATTACTACATCGGCATAAGTTATTGGATTTAATCCTAAATCTTCTGCTAAATAATCGATCCAAATTAAGCCATTAGAAAATCGTCCTTCAAAAAAAGGTGGACTGGGAGGAATATTACCTGCTGTAAAATCAAAAATATTTCCTGTATCCGAAAGACTATCTCCAAAAATGTACATTTCTGTAAAGCTTGCGGCGATCGCTTTTAAAGGTAACATCGCAGAAATGACGGCAATTCCTGCTGCAATCAATTTTTTTTTCATGAATAGACGATGAGAATACTCTCTTCAAGCTGAATGAAACTTAAATGAGATTACAAATTCATGTTTTGGCGATTTAGTTTCTCAGTGGCTAAAAATTGACTAAGAAATAACCCAATAAGTCATATATTAATTTGTTCATGACCAAAACTTGATGCTCAATGAAAATGCTATGAGTGATAATCTCTGTTTAATTGTTTTCTATTACATCAGAAGTACAGATAAAAATCAATCGTATATTGTTAATAGTTAGTTATATTAAAGTGTATGTAAAATGATTAAACTGTCATTCAGCTAAATAGATTTCAAATGATTGTCTTAAAATCTGGCAGATGAACTGAATCAAATAAATAGATATTGATAAAGTTAGAGAAAAAAGAATTGCAAAAATCTTAATCGGTTTGTCACAAGCGGTTATCATTCTTGATAGCTTACCACCCTATTTTTATTTACTCTAACTCAAGATCTTAAGAGAGATCGGTAAACTGGGTTAATAATTTTAGACAAATCGATCCAATTCGTTACATAATTCAGATGGTCAAAGTGTAGCGCTAAAGTTAATAAAAATGAAGGGATATAGTCAAACCCGTCAAGCTATTGTAAGATGCCTCCACAGCAGGAAAAATTGCCTAAATTCTTGCTAATTGGTTTATTAATTGTCACCATGAATCAAAATAAAAGGCAGGCTTACTGGCGTGCCAATACTGGATTAATCCGAATCCTCCTGATGATTTGGGGGGTGGTGTCTCTTGGGTGTGGAATTTTATTGGTTAAACCCTTAAATTCTATTAATTTGGGTCAGATTCCTTTGGGGTTTTGGATAGCCCAACAAGGGGCAATTTATGTGTTCGTGATCCTGATTTTTGTCTATGCATTTCAAATGGACAAACTCGATCGCAAATATAATATTAATGAGGAGGAAAACGATGACAGTTGAGGTGTGGACGTTCATCTTCGTTACGATTTCATTTATTCTTTACCTTTATATTGGGTGGAGTTCGCGGGTTCGAGACACAAAAGGCTTCTATGTCGCCGGACAAGGTATTCCTTCCCTAGCAAATGGCGCAGCCACCGCCGCAGACTGGATGTCAGCAGCCTCGTTTATTTCAATGGCGGGGTTAATCTCTTTCCTGGGATATGATGGGTCGATTTATCTGATGGGATGGACTGGGGGTTATGTATTACTCGCCTTACTTTTAGCCCCCTATTTACGCAAATTTGGTAAATATACCGTTCCCGATTTTGTTGGCGATCGCTATTATTCTAATATTGCCCGATCTGTGGCTGTGATTGCCGCTATATTTGTGTCCCTCACCTACGTTGCCGGACAAATGCGAGGAGTCGGTATTGTCTTCAGTCGGTTTCTGCAAGTCAATATTGAAACCGGGGTTGTTATTGGCATGGTGATTGTTGCCTTCTTTGCGATTTTAGGCGGTATGAAAGGCATCACCTGGACGCAAGTAGCCCAATATTGTGTCTTAATTTTCGCCTTTTTAATTCCGGCGATCGCAATTTCTATTTTACTCACCGGAAACCCCATTCCTCAACTCAGTTTTGCCTTTAGCGATATTGTCCCCAACTTAAACCAGCTTCAAGTTGATTTAGGGTTTCAGGAATATACCCAGCCGTTTGTGAATAAACCGATGCTGGATGTATTGTTTATTACCATTGCCTTGATGGTAGGCACCGCTGGACTACCCCATGTGATTGTCCGATTTTATACCGTCCCAGATGTGCGGTCTGCCCGGTATTCTGCGGGTTGGGCCTTATTATTCATTGCCATTTTATACACCACTGCCCCTGCCTTGGCATCGTTTGCCCGCTATAACTTAATCAATACCCTTCACGACCAACCCATCGAAGAAGTCCGTCAACTCGACTGGGCAAATAAATGGGAAAATACCGGCCTACTGACATTTGAAGATAAAAATAATGATGGTCGGTTTCAACTGACTCCCGATACCGAAACCAACGAAATTATTATTGACCGCGATATCATCGTTTTATCCACCCCAGAAGTGGCAAACCTCGCGCCATGGGTAATTGCCTTTGTAGCCGCTGGCGGACTGGCTGCGGCCCTCTCAACCGCCTCTGGATTGCTGTTAGTGATATCAAGTTCGATTGCCCATGATATTTATTTTCGCATGATTAACCCCGGGGCAACAGAAGCCAGACGGGTATTTGTCGGCCGAATAATGGTAGGAATTGCGATCGCCATTGCCGGATATTTTGGTATTAATCCCCCCGGCTTTGTTGCCCAGGTTGTTGCCTTTGCTTTTGGCTTAGCGGCTGCCAGTTTTTTCCCTGTGATTATTCTCGGTATTTTTGATAAACGCACCAACCGAGAAGGGGCGATCGCTGGAATGATAATCGGTTTACTATTTACAACGATCTATATTATTGGGGTAAAATTCTACGGAATGCCGACATGGTTTTTTAATGTATCTGCCGAAGGGATTGGTACTGTTGGAATGATTCTCAATTTAATTATTACTTGGGTTGTATCTCGTCTAACACCACCCCCTCCGATAGAAATTCAACAAATGGTTGAAGACCTTCGCAGTCCGATTCATCAACCCCCTGCTATGACAGACGTTGGCGAAGAATATCTCGATTAAATAATTCTAGCTTGTAGGGTGCGTCCGACAGACGCACCACCCACAATCCGGTGTAAATAAAATACCGCGAACGCTACTATATATAAATAGATAGAAAATGCTCCGTTTCCGAATAATCAATAATTTTTTATAACGTAACTGGAGTAGTAATTTTCTCTATTATTATCATTTACACTATTTTTTTTTCTTGGACTACATGATTTACACAATTCCCCTCACAATCAAGAACTATAGTTTAGTTGTATTTATGAGAAGTAAGTGTAAAAAAATATTACTAAAGCAATAATTAATCTGCTAACAACTCAAATATATAACTCCGGACAGAGGACAGATATACAATGATATTTTAGTAACTTTTAATAATTTTAAATTACCCTATTTTTTTTGTCAGCAAAAAATCAATAATTTTATATTTAATTGTTTTTTTTAGTAACTGTTTCTTTAGGAGGATGTTAAAAGTAATTAACTTAAGAGAAACTGTGATTGTATTCAACAAAATTAATCAGGTTTATCATGGTAGCGACTACAAATACAGGTGTATATAAACGTGCAGTTGGGGTTTTCAAAACTCGTGAGCAAATTGAAAAAGCACTTCAAGCCTTTAAAGATGCAAATTTCGATATGAATCGAGTTTCTTTAATTGCTAAAAATCTTGATAATGTTCAAGGTGCGGAAGAAATTGTAGACGGCGAAGATGGGAATGCGGCTTCTGAAGGTGCAGGAATTGGTGCGGTAACAGGTACTGTTTTAGGGGGTTTAACAGGCTTACTAATTGGTTTAGGTACATTAGCCATTCCTGGAATTGGGCCTGTTCTTTTAGCAGGAGAATTGTCTGCCTTAGGAACAACTGCGGCCGGTGCAGGTTTGGGTGCTTTAACTGGAGGACTAGTGGGAGCATTAACAGGAATGGGAATTCCAGAAGAAAAAGCTAAAATTTATGAAAAGAGTGTTAAAGCGGGTGAATACTTACTGATAGTGAGTGGAACTGAAACTGAATTAGCACAAGCTGAATCTATTATGAATGGTCATGGTATTAGTGAGTATGGTGTTTATGACGCGCCTGACTTAGTTAAATAATGGTAACGGTTCAACACCTGTTGACTCACTTTTTTATTTAATCTTGTCTATATCCTAAGCAACTCTCGTTAATCAGATCAAGTTTAACGGGAGTTTTGAGTGGATATAAATCCTATCATAAATAAACAAAATATATTTCATATTAAATATATCTCAAGTATCTCCCTTCTCTCCTCACTACTTTCTTCAGGCTATGATAATAATAGTTACAAAGCTGCAATCTCAGGCTGTATATTAAGGGAGAAAGCCTGAAACTTTCTTGATCATTTTAAATTAAATTGATCCGATCATAATAGACAATAGTAAAATCTTCTAATCTCAAAGCATCATGCTATACAATAATATTGTATTTGCAACGATTAACCGTGATAGAGTTAACTGATTTATTAATTCTGGGTGGGGCCGGATTAGCGGCTGGAATTTTAGCCGGATTTTTAGGGATTGGCGGTGGTACAATTGTCGTTCCCATCCTACTGGCTTTGGGATATCAACCGGTTGAAGCCGTTGCCACAAGTAGTCTTTCAATTACCATTACTGCCTTGTCTGGTAGTGTACAAAATTGGCGGATGGGTTACCTGAAATTTAGACAAGTTTTAAGTTTAGGTTTACCAGCATTAGTCACAGCACAAATTGGGGCATATTTGGCAGATGCTGTTTTTTCTCCCCGAATTTTATTATTTGCTTTTGCGGGTTTATTATTTCTCAATACTTACCTGGTTCAACTGAAAAAGAAAATTACCACTCAGGAACCGAATCCCGAAACATCAACAGAGTCTAAATTTAATCCGATTATTGCTTATTTAATTACAGGTGGAATAGCTGGATTACTCGCGGGTTTGTTTGGGGTAGGTGGGGGGGTAATTATGGTGCCGCTGCAAATCTTATTGTTAAATCAACCGATTAAAACTGCGATTCAAACCAGTTTGGGTGTAGTTGTGATTACAGGTTTATCGGCTTGTTTGGGGCACGCAATGCGCGGAAATGTCATCTGGTTAACGGGTGTTTTATTGGGAACTTTTGGATTAATTGCTAGCCAACTTAGTACCAGATTTTTACCGAAGTTACCGGATAAAGCTGTGAGTCTTGCTTTCCGGTTATTACTGGTTTCATTAGCATTTTATATCTTAAAACAGGCTTGGCAAAGTTAGTAAAAAATAGGAAAAAAATTAACCATGTCAAATTCTTTAAATACAGTCAGTATTTTAATTTTAGCTGGGGGACAAAGTTCTCGTATGGGGGAAGATAAAGCACTGATTGAAGTTGACGAGAAACCCTTAATTCAGCGGGTTTGTGAGGTGGCAATGAAAGTTAGTTCATCGATTTATATTATGACTCCTTGGCAAGAGCGTTATCAAGCCATTGTCCCTGCAAATTGTCAATTTTTACCAGAGTCTCAACCCAAGCAAGGGCCGTTAGTCGCCTTAGCAAATGGACTGACAACCATAAAGACAGATTGGGTCTTGTTATTAGCCTGTGATTTACCCTTTTTAGACTATACTATTTTACAGCAGTGGATGCATCAGTTAGATACAGTACCTGAGTCCACTTTAGCAGTCGTTCCCTATCAAGCCTCTCGTTGGCAACCCTTATGTGGATTTTATCGCCGCCAGTGTTATCCTGATTTACAAAAGTTTATTCAGCAAGGCGGACGGTCTTTTCAGCAATGGCTACCTCAAATTGAAGTCCGCTCAATTTCCCTTGATTCAACTCAAGAGTTAATGCTGTTAAACTGTAACACACCCGCCGAACTGCAAAGGATTCGCCACATTAGTTCAGAATAACAGTCTAAACTTATTTAAATACTAATTTTTTCGAGTTTCTGTGTTGGCAAAGCTACCTAAGAGTTAAGGAAAATCTAAGGCTGAAAACGAAGACTCTGGAGGGGTCGGACTTGAGCAATTGTCTCAAAGTCACGATCATTATGAACTAAAAGCAAATTGTTTTCCAGTGCCGCCTGAGCAATACAGCAATCGATTGGGCTGCGAATAGTTAGTCCTTGACGACGTAGGTCATAGTAGATACGTGCAGCTTCTTGCCAGGAAAGATGCGTCAGTTCAACATAGTCTTGTGCTTCAAGATAAGTAGACAAAAGCGCCCATTCTTGCTCATTTAAACTACCTTAAAGTAATTCAAGCTGAGTAAAACGGGTGAGTAAAACATCACGACCAGCAATCAGCACTTCAAGTTGTTGGCGAACTTGACCACTGCGGCCTCGAAACACACTAATCCAAACAGATGTATCAATCAGCAGCACGATGAGTCTGGCGAAGAACCTTGTAGTCAAAGTCTGGAGTCAACTGAATCCGTCCAGCAAGGTCAAGAAGGTTTTTCTTGCGTCGTGATTGCACAAGTTCTTGCAGGGCTAAATTTACCAGTTCTTCTCGGTTACCGAGATTAGTCAGTTGAACGGCTTCTTCAAGAAGGGATTCGTCAAGGTTTAGTGTGATCTGCATAGTATCACTAAATAATACCTAATTTATAACATTTTAGCGCAAAACAGTTTCCTCACCACTTCATCTAGAGAATCTTTTTCTTGATCCTCTGAGACTCCCTAATTGCTGGATATATTGACTGATTATTCATATTTTAGTCAAAACTCTAGTATTTATCTCTGGTGTCTCCCTATCTACCCATCTCCGGTGTCTTCAATTTCCCTATTTTCTCTTGAATCTTGATCAAAATCCCAAAAATTTTTTATAAACTATTGAGAATATATCTCACTTAGGGTATGCTCATAAATAAGGACTCAGTTCCAGCTCTCTGGACAACCCTGTGGCGCTCCGGAGTCAGCAAACCCTTTAAAAATCAGTTCATTCCATCGTAATCAATGAATTCAACACAGCTAGAACCCGGAGAAGGAGAGATTGTTCAGGTTAACTGGATTGACCGCTGGTCTGTCTACAAACGTTTGCAAGAGCTAGAAATTCCCTGTTACTGCGGCGCACAACAACCTTTGAGGGTAAATATTTGCAACTGTCGAGATGCGATTCAACTGATGTGTGTAGTGAAACAGATCACTGCTCCTCGACAAGTACTGATTCAAAATCTCAAGCGCTGTTGGCATCAACCTAGAAATATTCAAGATTATTAAATCCTTGGAGTGAGAATTATGAAACATTAACCCATTTGTTAAATTTATCTCTCTGGGTTAATGACAAAAGCCCCGATCATTTGTCAACCTGATATTAGATTAGAATCAAAATAGTAATGTCAAAATCTAAATCTAAATTTAAATCTAAATCCAATTCTGAAATTACCCAATTTTGCTTAGATGGAAAAGTGGTTCATGTGTTCTTTGAGGGGAGTAAACCCAAATGTTTGCAATTGGTGAGTTCTTCAGGACTACACTTAATTAAACTCTCGAAAGAATGCCGATCCTCTTGTGAGCAGTTGATGCCGGGTACAATTGTTAGAGTCGAAGGATATAGAAAATTTAAACATAAAACCAGTCAACTGAAGCTAAAAGCTGAACAGGTCACGACCATAGAAAAAGCTGAAAAAGCTGAGTTATCAAAAGAACAATCTGCTGCTGAAAATACAACAGAGAAAACAAAAAGTAAAAAGCCCGCTAAGATTTTAGTCTGTAAAAAATCAGATTGTCGTAAACGGGGCGGAAGCGCAATTTGTGCCGCACTAAAAACAGAATTAGAACAGCGAGGACTTCAAGATACGGTTGAAATTAAAGAAACAGGATGCCTCAAACGGTGTAAAGCCGGCCCCAATCTCGTCGTCATGCCAGATAAAGCCTCTTACTCTCGCGTCAGACCCAACGCAGTGGCAGAATTAGTAGAACAACATTTTTAAATCACAAATTTTGGCCAATGGGTTGCCTGTCGATCCCACAGATGAGATGATCAATGATGCAAGCTTGAGGGCAATTTTAAAAGCGATTATAATCATAGAATTTAAATTCGTGGTTGAAGCTTAGCTCCAGCACTCACACATTCATCGATCAAATTAAAATCATACAAAAACGCTAACTATGGCAGTTGCAACCCAATCACTCGAAGCGCTCTGTATTAACTCTATTCGATTTCTGGCAATTGATGCCGTTCAAAAAGCCAACTCAGGACACCCAGGACTCCCAATGGGAGCGGCTCCCATGGCCTTTGTGCTCTGGGATCAATTTATGCGGTTTAACCCCAAAAACCCCAAATGGTTTAACCGCGATCGCTTTGTATTATCTGCTGGGCATGGTTGTATGTTACAGTACGCCCTCATGTACTTAGTCGGCTACGACAGCGTCAGCCTCGACGAGATCAAACAGTTTCGTCAATGGGGATCAAAAACTCCAGGACACCCAGAAAACTTTGAAACCGCAGGGATTGAAGTCACTACAGGCCCCCTCGGACAAGGGATTGCTAATGCAGTCGGGTTAGCCATGGCTGAGGCTCATATGGCCGCACGTTTTAATAAGCCAGATTCAACCATTGTCGATCATTATACTTATACCATCATGGGCGATGGCTGTAACATGGAAGGGGTTTCCGGTGAAGCCTGTTCTTTGGCAGGACACTTAGGACTGGGTAAACTGATTGCCCTGTATGATGATAACCATATTTCCATTGACGGTTCAACCGATATATCATTCACTGAAGATGTTAGCAAGCGGTTTGAAGCCTATGGCTGGCATACGATCCATGTTGAAGATGGTAACTCAGATTTAGCTGCGATCGCTGCTGCTATTGAAGAAGCCAAGTCTGTCACCGACAAACCCAGCATGATTAAGATTACCACTACCATCGGGTATGGTTCTCCTAATAAACAAAATACAGCAGGGGTTCATGGTGCGGCTTTAGGTGTCGATGAAATCAAGCTGACTCGCGAGGCTTTAGACTGGTCTGTCGGAGATTTTGATGTTCCCGAAGAAGCCTTAGACCGTTTCCGTCAGGCGATTGATAAAGGCGCAAGCGCTGAGGCTGAATGGAATAAAGTTTGGGAAGAATATAAAAGCAAATATGCCTCGGATGCCGCTTTGTTAGAGCGGATGATTGCCCGTCAGCTTCCGGCTGATTGGGATAAGGTACTCCCCACT
>CAYNXM010000223.1:0-26367 GCA_964401105.1 uncultured Lyngbya sp.
ATCTCCTCAAGCGAGTCCAGCAATTCAAGACAAGTGCGAGGAAATAGACTTAGAATTTCTAGTTGAGGATGTTACTAAAATTCTCAAATCGATGAAAGTTGGTAGCGATCGCATTAAGCAAATTATTCTGAGTTTACGCGACTTTTCCCGCTTGGATGAATCCTCAATTAAACAAGTAGACTTACACAGTGGCATTGAAAGTACACTATTAATTTTACAAAATCGCTTACAAGCCGGGGAAAATAAACCGGAGATCAAAGTGGTGAAAGAATATGGTAATTTACCTAAAATTACCTGCGATCCCAGCCAACTCAATCAAGTCTTTTTTAATATTATTGCTAATGGAATTGATGCGATTCGATCCAACGTGGGAGTCGCTGAAAATCCAGAAATTCGCATATCAACTGAAGTCAGAGAAGCCAGAAAATTACGGATCGCGATCGCCAATACAAATAGTATCATTCCCGTAGAAATTCAAGATCGTATTTTTGACCCTTTCTTTACCACCAAACCCATCGGTCAAGGGACAGGTTTGGGGTTATTTGTCAGTTATTCAATTATTCAACAACATGGCGGCACAATTACGGTGCGATCTCAGCCTGAAACAGGGACAGAATTTGAGATTATCCTACCTGACAACGATGCTGCAACAGGCGATCGCCCCTAAAAGCTGCAAATTTGATGAAGATATGTAAAAATAGGCGTGACCGTGAAAATTCTAATGTGTTGATTGCTTACAGTTCCTAATCCATGCTTCTACAGCAACCTGTTTCATCCCCAACCTTATCGAATGCTCCAGCTCCCGTTGAGATAGATTATGATCTTGTCATCGTTGGTGGGGGTATTGTGG
Organism: uncultured Lyngbya sp.; assembly: GCA_964401105.1. Taxonomy (GTDB): domain Bacteria; phylum Cyanobacteriota; class Cyanobacteriia; order Cyanobacteriales; family Microcoleaceae; genus JAAURB01. The sequence continues at coordinate 851 of CAYNXM010000223.1, forward strand.
GTGCAACCCTCGCTTGTGGGTTAAAAGACTCGGGTTTGCAGGTGGCAATTATTGAACCCCAACCCAAAGCGGCGGCTGTATCTCGCCGACAGGCTTATGCTTTAACGTTACAAACAGGGCGCATTCTTAACGGTATTGGGGTTTGGAGCGATATTTTACCTCATATCACCACATTCGATCAAATCAGCCTGAGTGATAGCGATCATCCGGGTGTGGTGCAGTTTTTATCGCAAGACTTGGGAACAGAAGAACTGGGATATGTGGGGGAACATCATATTATGTTGGGGGCAATGCATCGTTTTTTGGAGGAATGTGACAACATTCACTGGTTGTGTCCCGCACAGGTGGTTCAGGTGCAGTATCATACTGATTACGCTGAAGTGATTGTAGAACAGCATGATCAAGTTCAGCCTATCCATTCTCGGGTTGTGGTTGCAGCGGATGGATCTCGCTCTCAATTGCGGCAAGCGGCAGGAATTGAAACCAAAGGCTGGAAATATTGGCAATCTTGTGTGGCGATGACGATCCAAACCGAAAAACCTCACCATAATATTGCTTTTGAACGATTCTGGCCGAGTGGCCCGATGGGAGTGTTGCCCCTACCCGGAAATCGTTGTCAGGTGGTGTGGACTGCCCCCCATGATGAAGCGGCAGCCCTTAAAGATATGGATAAGGGGGCATTTCTCAAATTGCTGGAATATCGCACAGGCGGGATTTTAGGGCGCTTAGAGTTACTCAGCGATCGCTATGTTTTTCCGGTACAGTTAATGCAGAGTGATTCTTATGTACAATCTCGTTTAGTATTAGTGGGGGATGCAGCCCATGCTTGTCATCCTGTGGGGGGACAGGGTTTAAACATGGGAATTCGAGATGCAGCGGCGATCGCGGCAGTTTTGACAAAGGCTCAGCAACAGGGTGAAGATATTGGTATATTACCTGTGTTAAAACGGTATGAACGTTGGCGTAAAAAAGAAAACTGGATTGTTTTAGGCTTGACAGATTTTCTTGATAGAATGTTTTCTGGAGATTGGAAACCAAAAGTCATAACTCGCCGTTTAGGATTATGGTTTTTGCGACAAATTAAACCCCTGCGATATCTTTCGTTACGACTGATGACAGGTTTATTTGGTCGTCCGATGTTTCCTTAAAAAATCTTATCGGATTTCCTCTACTCAGTAAAAAGAGGGTGCAGTTGCGGATTTTATATCATATAAATATAAGAGTGGTTAATGAATATCACTGCTGTTTTGAGGTGACTATTTTAAGTATTTTGTAAAGCTTTTGTAAAAATATTGTAAATAGCTACTATATTTATATTTATGAGTTAATAAAAACTAAAAAAATAATTATAAATCTATCGATAGGTAGAGTTGATTATCAAAGTTTATTGAGTTAAGATAGACAGCGAATATTCATTTAAAAAAAATTAATTCAACAACAGCAAGATAATCAATCCATAAATACTAAATTACAAGCCGAGCAGTTAAAATTTTGAAGTTGAATCTATGAAAAATCTATTATCTATTCTGAAATCAATAGTTATTCAACTGGGAACATTGTTGAAACCCCTTGTAATTATATTAACAATCATATTCTCTATCAGTTTTGTAGCACCAGTTTTTAGTCAATTTTATTTACTTAATGCTCCCAATCCATTAGAATTAGCGAAGCCGGATATCAAAACTTATAAAACCGGAGATTTAGCTCATGCTTATATTACTTTAGATGGTCGAAAATTATTTCAGATAGCAGTTGAAAATACTGCGAATACAGATTCATCTGAAGAACATAATCAGATACAAAAGCGAGTTAAAATCATTGAAAAGACATTAAATATAATTATTGAGATGGGCTTTCAACCCGAGTCTTTATCTGTCAGTGTTATGAGTTTGAATAATCAAACGGTTATTATTGCTCAAGATGAGGGGCAGTTATCACGGCAAGTGATTTTAACTGTGACTAAACCTGATGCTCAGCTTGCCCAAAAACCCATCCCAGAGTTAGCACAAGAATGGACAGAAATTATTCAGAAAAATTTAATTAATGCTTGGAAAGAACGTCTCTCGGGTAGTCGGAAGCAGTCTACGATTAAAGCCGCTAAAATTGCGATTGGTATGTTGACAGCTAGCTTGATTATTACTGGAATTCAGAAGCTGCTGAAACGTCGATACCAAGATATTAAAAAGCAATCCACAAAAGATTTGGAATTGCATAATAGTTATCTGTCCGATCAGTTTTTTTCAGCATTTTCTATTCCCCTGAGTTTTGCTAAATCGTTGAAAAGAAAACTGAATTTAGAAAGACGACTCGATGTTATCCTTTTGCTGCAACGACTGCTACAAATGGGGCAAGCATTAGTCTGGATCGGGAGTATTGCCTTAATTTTAGGCTTGTTTCCAGAGACACGAGCACAAGGAAAATGGTTTTTCTCATTACCCCTCCAAATTATCGTCATTTGGATTTGTGTGACTCTTGCTAATCAAATTGCTCATGTTTTAATCAATAAATATATTAAAGAATGGGTTGAGCAAAGCTCAGCCATACAAACTGATTCTCAAAGATTATTCTTACGAGCACCGACCATTTCCGGTATTCTCAAAGGAATTTCTAACTTTATTTCAGTCGTGATTGCGCTGATTTGGTTTTTGGCATGGCAACAAGTTTCTTTGGGTTCTGCCTTAGCAGGTGCTGGGGTTTTTGGGGCAGCTTTAAGCTTGATTTTTCAAAGTTTAATTAAAGATTGGATTAACGGAATTCTGATTATTTTTGAAGATCAATATGGCGTTGGAGATGTTGTTAAGCTGAATGAAACAACCGGATTTGTTGAAAATATGAGTTTGCGCGTGACTCAGTTAAGATCTGATGGTGGACGTTTAAGTACTGTTCCTCATAGTCAAGTTGCAACCGTTCATAACCTCACAAAAGATTGGTCACGGATTGATTTTAGAATTCAAATTGCTTATGAGGCTGATGTGACTCATGCGATGCATATTATGAAAGATGTGGCTGAAGCGATGCATCAAGATGCTCAATGGCATGATGATATTTTAGAACCAACTGTATTAATTGGGGTAGAGCAACTGAATCACACTGGTAGTCAGATTTTGATGTGGATAAAAACAAAACGACTACGACAAGCGGATGTAGAAAGAGAATATCGGCGACGCTTGAAGCAAGCTTTTGATGAAAAAAGCATTCAAATTGGTACCCCTCAGCAGTTGCTTTCTATCAGTTGGCAGAAAGGAAACTCTCAAACTGGGGAGACAGAATCATGAGAAGACGTAAACTGTAAAATGCACAATGCACATTGATTTTAATCCTGTAATGATTCAAGGAACAACAAAACTATTGGGTGTCATCGGTTATCCTGTCGAACATTCCCTCTCTCCTGTGATGCATAATGCCGCGATCGCCAATTTAGGTGAAAATTATGTTTATCTTCCTTTTCCTGTGCCTCCCGATGAGTTAACCACTGCCTTAGCGGGTTTTGCGGCAATTGGTGTACAGGGGTTCAGCGTCACCATTCCCCACAAACAAACCATTATTCCCCTATTGTCAGAGGTCTCAACCGTTGCCCAGTCTATTGGGGCAGTCAATACCGTCTGGCGCAAACAAGAGGGTTGGGGCGGGACAAATACAGATGTAGTTGGGTTTATTGCTCCGTTACAAGCCTATGATGTGGACTGGAATTCCAAAAAGGTTGTGATTTTAGGCAATGGGGGAGCCGCGCGGGCCGTGGTTGCTGGCTGTGCCCAATTAGAGTGTTGTGAAATTCATGTCGTAGGGCGCAATTGTGAAAAATTAGCGGCATTTCAAACCAGTTGGCAGCATTCTCCGATGGCGGTTTCGCTGCAAGTGCATCTTTGGGAGCAATTACCCGCTTTAATTGCAAATGCTGATTTATTGGTGAATACAACCCCTGTAGGGATGTTTCCCAATGCTAATCAGTCTCCTGTTGAGGAAATTGTAATGGAGCAACTTAAACCGGGTACGATTGTGTATGATTTAATTTATCGTCCCAGTCCCACTCAATTTCTCAAATTTGCTGAGGTGCGAGGTGCAATTACCATTGATGGATTAGAAATGTTGGTGCAGCAAGGGGCAAGTGCACTGGAATTATGGTTAAAACAACCCGTTCCCATTGACATTATGCGCACCTCTGTTCAACAACAACTGGAATAATGTTCAACACTGTTAAACCACTTTAAAAAATTAGAATTTCAGGTATTGTTTGTGGCACGCTTAAAATTATAAAGAAGTGCTGTATCAATTTTATGCATGAACTAGGAATCACTCAAAACATTGGTTAAATCTTTGCTGAACAGGCTCAAAGTTTAGCCGTCCAGCGAGTGATGTTAGAAATGGGTCAACTTTCTGCTATTTTAGTAGACTGATTGCCTGCTCTAAATTTTGATCTATAACGCTGTCTAAATGCTGCCGATAAAATTAGTCCGAAAGTGAAAGTTTTTCAACTGTCTGCCTGAACAGGATAAGGATTATCAAAGTGGTAGAATTGGTTAAAAGCCGAATTAAAAAGTATAGGTCTTTAGCTTCATCTCACGGAAAATTATGTGAAAACTCACCCCGTTTATATCGTGTTGCAATTCAATAGAACCATCTAATTGCTTCATCAACAAGCGAACTAATGTTAATCCTAAAGATGAGGCATTTTTCCAATCATATTCTGGGGGAAAGCCAATTCCATTATCTTGAATGACTAAATAATATTTTTTTAACTTATCGGCTTTTAAACTAATTTTAATTTCTCCGGAGCGATGCTCAGGAAAAGCATATTTAATGGCATTCGTTACAATTTCATTAATAATCATACCGCAAGGAATTGCCGTTTCAATATTTAAGTAAATTTCATCGAGTTCAAATGTTAACTTAATTTGAGCAGAGCCATCATTACAGGAATGAAATAAACCACTGACTAACTGTCTAATATAATCTTTACAGTTAATTTGAGAGAATGTTTGAGACTGATACAGTTGTTCATGCACTAAAGCTATACTGTAGATTCGATTTTTACTATTTTCAAAAACCTCAAGGACTTTAGGATCCTTAAAAGATTTGGATTGTAGACTTAATAAACTAATAATAACATTCAGATTATTTTTAACCCGATGATGCACTTCCTTGAGTAAAATCTCTTTTTCATGCAGAGATAACTTAAGCTGTTCATTTGTTTGGCGGAGTTGAGCAGCACGTCTATCAACTAACGTCTCTAGTTTTTGATTAAGCTGTTGTAGAGCGGTTTCTGTCGTGACTCGTTGTCGAACTTCTGCTGTTAAAAGCTGATTTTGCTGTTCCAGCGTTTGGGTTAAAGCTCGCAGTTGTAAATGAACTCGAACTCTAGCTAACAGCTCTTCTTTCTGAATGGGCTTTGTAATATAATCAACAGCTCCCAATTCAAACCCTGTGACTTTATTTTGCATTTCTGATAACGCTGTCATAAAGATAATTGGAATATCTCGAGTTTCTTCATCCTTTTTCAGTTGACGGCAAGTTTCAAAACCATCAATATCTGGCATAATCACATCTAATAAAATTAAATCTGGATGAGTATATCTAGCTCGCATTAAACCACTTTTACCTGTGCCAGAAACTAAAATTGTTAAACCAAATTCTTCTAAAAAGTTAACCGCAATCGCTAAGTTTGCTGGATTATCATCAATCACTAATATAGTAGAATGTTTTAAATCTAACTGATCGTTCATTCTCAAATCTCAATTCACAATTTTAGTTTTGCTGTTAATATAGCAGTCAAGCCAATAATGCAGCGAGTGATGGGCGGAAAGTTTACATCTTTTACAAAATAAGCCTCGCATGATAACGATCATACGAGGACAGTAGTATTATTGACAAGATGAGATTAATTCATTGGCAGTTGAGTGATTAAATTATGGGTGAGCCGGATGAGGAGGAGTTAATGCAGGGGTATCATGGGCAGCTTTGCCATTTTGGTGATTCTGACTCTGGCCGTTACTCTGACGGGGTAAAATTAACCCATAACCACCATGGTGCATCCGCTTGTAAATGACATTCATTTCTCCCGTTTCAGCGTTGCAGAACATATAGAAATCGTGATCGATCAGCTGTAGCTGTTCCAGGGCCTCGTGAACCGTCATCGGCGGCATAGAAAAATATTTGGTGCGAACCACTTCCTCGGGTAGCTCTGGGGTGCGATTGCCAATGAGATCCTCAACAATGGGTTGCTCTTCGACTATTTCACTGATCTTCGGTGCATGAGGATGTTTCGCGTTTCGTTTTTCCTTGTATTTCCGCAGTTGACGAGCAATTTTATCGGCGACTAAATCAATACTGGCGTAGAGATTTTCGCTGCTTTCTTGGGCACGAATCACCGTCCCGTTGGCATAAATTGTAACTTCTGCAGTTTGTTTAGGATTGATCCGAGGGTTACGCGCAATTGACAAGTGAACGTCTACTTCGGTTGTCAGTTGTTGGTAGTGGTTGACTGCTTTTGTGATTTTTTGATGCACATATTCACGAATTGCATCTGTAATTTCAAGATTTTTACCCTGGATTACAAGCTTCATATAGCTCCCTCCCGCTTCTCGTATGGGCTTAAATTCACCTTAACATTTTAGGTTAACGATACTTGAACCCTTTAAAATCTGTTACATTTTTTGAGAGTTCTTGATAATGATGGGGTAAAGTTCTGTAAACTAATGTCTAACTTCTTTATAATTTTCGACAGAACTGTGAATTTTTTTGTCGGTTTTTTTCCTTCCTGATTAGGCTGGAATACCTTGTATCTTAGCAGAAATTACAGGTTTAATGTCTATTATTGTCTCTAGATCTGGCTCTTGTTGCAAAATTTATCATTTCGGACAAGTTTCTTATCAAACGGCTTGGCAATGGCAGCGATCGCTGGTTGACCAGCGCCGTCACCATCCGGAATTAGAAGATATCTTGCTCTTACTGCAACATCCGCCTGTTTACACCCTGGGACAGGGAGCAAATGAAAAATTTCTCAAGTTTGACCCCAACTCTAAAGATTATGAACTCCATCGCGTCGAACGAGGGGGAGAAGTCACCTATCATTGTCCGGGCCAGTTGGTAGGATATCCCATTCTTAATCTACGTCATTATCAGCAGGACTTACATTGGTATCTACGACAACTGGAGGAAGTGATTATCCAAACTTTAAAGGTTTATGGAATACAAGGCGATCGCATCCCCGGGTTAACAGGGGTTTGGGTTAACCAGACCAAAGTGGCTGCTATTGGGATTAAAGTCAGTCGTTGGATCGCGTTTCATGGCTTCGCCCTCAATGTTTGCCCAGACTTAACGGGATTTGAACGAATTGTCCCTTGTGGTATTCCGGGTAAACCCGTTGGCCGGTTAATTGATTTTGTCCCTAATATAACCGTTGAGTCGGTCGGGCAAACTATTGCGGTAGTATTTGCTAAAGTCTTTAATATCAATTGTGTGTCCGCAACAGTAGAGGAACAACCCTTTTATAGGTAGGGTGCGTCAGTGACGCACCACGCACCTTAGCGTGTAAACTGCTATAGCTAACGAGTAATGACAAATACCCAATCCTGACGATCTGGGGGGGCTAAAGTCATGGTATTCTCTTGTTGCGGAACCTCAGACAATTCGCGATAACCCCCACTACGGGGATTATACAGTCGAACTTGATAAGTGAGATTTCCAGCCTCTCCTAAATCTAAGGATAAGGGTTTTGTTGTGTTGCGAATATAAGCCACATACTGTTGACCCGGTTCAGTTAATAAATAATATTCACCCCGACCTTGCAGTAATTCATCATCTGGTTTGAGTTTCCACCATTCCAAATCGTTAAATAATTTAGCAACGTGTTGTACTTCTGCTTCCCAGTCATCATTTTGCGGCGTATCCACATCAAACGTCCCCGGATCGCGAGTCCCACCAAAATAGGTATTTCCCCAACCGGTCACAAAATAACCCCCCGCCATGGCAATATCCCAAGTGGCGTGACGAATTTCTTCTAAAGTACGGCTATTGGGTTTATCGACTTTGCCATCACTATTACTATCGCGCAAATAATAGGCATATTCAGAATTAACCACGGGTTTATCATGATCTCGCGCGTCTATAATGCGTTGATGTAGTCTGCGATAATTTTGTTGGTAATCTCCAAAGGCCATCCAATCTTCTGTGGCAAATTCCTCCACTGTAAAGCTAGTTTCCCCTGGATGAATTGCAATCAGGCGGTTGTGGGGATCATGCTTGACAATTTCTTCGGCAATTTTTTGATACATTTGTTTGGAACCATATTCGTTCCATTCCCCAGCCACATTAAACGCAACATTATAGGCACTGTAACGACCCACAATATAACGAGCATAGCGTAATCGGGCTTCATCGTTGGCAAAACCCGCCCAATCTCCAACGCGGTCATCTTCTGCCCAGGCTAACATCAACATCGCGGTGATGCCGTTTTGATTGATATATTCTAAGCGGGTATCGACTTCTTGCCAGAAAGCGGGGTTAATAATTTCTACCTCAAAGTCCTCAAATGCCTGACCCCCTTCATTGCGGGGAATGGTAATCAAATTACTATGAATATAATTAAAGCCTTGATCGGCACGAACATCAATATATCGTTGAACAGACTCACGGGTTAAGTTTTCAGCGGTATTGATATTAAACGCATTCCATAACGTATCTCCCATCAACCAATAGGGGGTACCATCTTGATATTCAAAATGATGAGGATATTGCGATCGCACTCTAATGCCACCTTTGTTAGTGGAAGGCAATACCCGAAAATCTCCCTCTGCCTTGTTTAGTCCTGGATCATTAGATTTAACTGACCAATTCCAGGTTCCCTCTTTGGCGGGAGAATAACGAAACGTCCAACGGTTTCCCCCATTCCAAAATAGGGGAATTCTGGTAATTTCCCGGTCGGGACTTTGAATCGTGGCGGTTGCTTCGACTTCTGTGTAAGGATTTTGATAATTTCCGCTATGGCTAATGGTGGTTTCAAAAATATCGTAGGTATCTACTTCGGCTTTACCATTAATATCAACACTAATTGCGACTTCATCACTGCTAGACAATTCCCCATCTGTGGCGGTGAGGCGTAATATATAAACTCCTGGGATGACAAATTCAGCTTCTGTATTAATATCTTCAGCATCTTCAAGATCTGCATCCTGCGGCCCACTCATTTGTTCCCAGATGGTTGTAACAGTCCCCGTTTTACCATCATCGGTGACACTACCATCTAGTTTAATTGTAGATGGTTCAATGGTTTGATCGGAACCCGCCCGGACTGCCGGGGCTAAATTACTCTCTTCGACAGGGGTGGTTTCTTCTGGGGCTTCAACAGTTATCCTGCCACAACCAATAACCAAACTTGAAGCGATTGTAGCCATCGCCAACAGTTTAACAGAGTGAGTATGAATAGACCTGGAAATCACGAGATTGTCTCCGTATATCACGTAGAATTAGTCGATCGGTTTGATACGGATTTATTCGGTTTGGCTTTGGAGATCAGGAGGGTTTTCTCAGAAGGGGAGGAAGGTTTAGCCACCGATTCGGCGGTTTGTACAAGGATTTTAGGGATGAAAAAGGTTAGCACCATTGCCGCTAAAATGGGAGAATGTTTCAACCTTGAATTGGACTTAAGTTGAGTCCAGGTAACAGACAGTTGAACATAAATATTTTCCAGTCTGTTAAATAGTTGATTAATCATCCATTCCGGCCATTGGGACTGATCAAACTGCATCAGTAGCCAACTGAAAACCGATACCGTTAGCATCATCAAAACAAAGATAGCCCCAGTCAGCAGTATATCACTCGTCAACCCCTCCGATGAACTAGAAATTTGGTTCACCAGTTGTGGGCCAAGACGAGTAAAGGGATGATGAATCAAATAAATATAATAAGACCAGATCCCAATGGTTGAGAGGATTTGAAACAGTTGTAAATAGCGCTGCTGTACCCAAACGGCTAAATTAATTATCCACAATATTAACCCGAATGCAATCACAAAATCTGAGAAAACCCACCCCCATAAACCGACATAAAGTAGTCCCTGTCCGCAGAACCAAACAACAATACCGAACAAACCAGTATATCGATTTAGTACTATACGCTGAGTGGGTTGAGGATGTCGAGCATAAGTACACCCAGCCAGTACCCCTAGGGTAAATTCTGCCATACGGGCCGGGATAAATCCAAAGGGGGCGCGGCGCTGAAATAGACCATACAGCCAGTCGGGTTGTTGGTTGAGGGCAGAAACAGAATTAGGAATTAAACTAATAAATGGGGTATCATGAGCAATAGGTTGTCCGTCTAATGTGTAAATTGCGATCGCCCGATAAGTCCATTCAAGGGCTAGAATACCTAACATTAAACTGAGGCTTCCTTGCCAGGTGGGATATTTTTTCAGCCAGTAATAGAGGGCAGGAAAGAGTAAATAAGCCCCGATAATAAAGGGGACAAACCAAAACGCGCCTGTTGCGCCACCGCGAAAGTTTTCAAACACATTCGTTAGTAAAAAAGTGTCTAAAACCTTACGGACTAAAGTATGTTTTACTGAGTGAATATCAAACAGTAATAAAATAATTGTTGATATCCAGACAGCCAGCCAATAAACCGGTAAAATGCGTCGCAGTCGCCGCCGAAACCAACTATTCCATTCTGGGGTTTGAGGACGTTTAAAACAGGAGTAGCCTAACCCTAAACCACTCAAAATAATAAATACATGAACTCCCTGCCAGCCAAACCATCCCCCTTTCCAATGAACGAGGATAACGGCAATAATTGCTAATCCTTTACAAAAAGAAGTTAAACTCAGTAGTTCGGGTTTTGAGTTTGTTGTATTCATCTTAAATATTTTATTGAGTTTTTAATGTTAAATACTTTTATTTTTCACAGATTTATATTTAGGCAAATCAACTTCAGTTTGTTTCAACCACTGATCAATTTTAGTCACAAAATTATTAACAATCGGTTGATGATATGCGCCCCATTTTAAGAATAACCCTGTATCTAAATAATGACCCGTATTAGGAATTGTCCAGTAAGCAACCGGGTCAGAAATTCGCTGATACATCTGTTGAAAAAAGGCTAAATCTTCTTTCGGTTCCTGTTCAGCATCAATCAGAAAAATTGGCGGATGCCCTGGCTTTTCTAACGCCTCAATATAGGTTTCTAAATCTAATGCTGCCATCACCGGATGCCAGAAATCATAAGTTAAAGGGCGGTCTAATTGCATATCAATTTGCCACCGCAATAACAGTTTTTGCTTTTCTTGTGCTTCTGGGTTGAGAAAGCGTTCTTGAAGTCTTCTCGGCGGGGCAAAAAGTACCGCTTTAGCAATACGAGGTTCACGAGAAATAGCAGCCGTTGCCACTCCTGCGCCGAAGGAATGACCAACAATATAAAAAGGTTGATTAACTCCCGGAAACTCTGTTTCTAAATAGTCAAAAGCAGCAATTACATCTTGGGAAAAATCAAAGGCTTCAGGGGTATAATCTTGTGGTTTTTCTGATTCTCCATGGGATCGTAAATCAATTGCAAATACGTTATAATTTAATTGCTGAAATTCAGTAGCTACAGCAGGAATAAAGGGCAGTTTGCGCCCAAATATTGAGGAACCATGCAATAGTAAAATCGTTGGTACTTCTGCCGGAGAATTTGCTAAATACAAATCCCCTTTGAGTTGTAAATTTCCGGCTAAAAAAGAAACCGTTTTATTCGGCTTTTTTTTAATAAATTGAATTCCTTGCCGAACTTCTTTAAACTTCAATTGATGATAACGATATCGAGCAATTGCATACAATCCTTTTAGTTTAGAATGATGTTCTCCTAAAAAGTTATAAAGTTGAGTTTTTGCCATGCTTTTTTTACTGTTTAAGTCGGTGTATTTTCAATCCGAGATTTAATCACTTTTGCAGGAACTCCAGCCGCAATTGAATAGTCCGGTAAATCTTTCGTCACAACAGCCCCAGCCCCAATAATGCATCCTTTACCAATCTTTACTCCATCCAATACCACAGCCCCAGCCCCCAGCCAAACGTCATCGCCAATGGTTAATGTTCCTCGGGTATAAACCCCTTGTTCCATAATCGGAATATCCACTCTGTCTGTGTAGTAACGTCCGCCACCGAGATAACAATTTCCCGCAATTAAAACGGAATTTCCAATCGACATTCCACCACTTGCTGATAGAATAGTATTACATCCAATATCCGTTTTTGACCCAATTGAAATCCCGCCTATTTTACCTTGAATGACGCAATTTCTAGAGATAATCACATTATCTCCAATTGAAATCCCTTCTTCTGCTGCACCACTGGCATCTAACATCACATAATCATCAATGGCAACCTGATTTCCAAGCGTAACTTTACGGGGGTGTCGCAGTACAATTCCTTTACCAAAAATTGCCCCGCCACCCACTTTTTTAAATAAGCCTTTGTAGGACATTTTTCGGAATAAATATCCTAATGTACCGTAGAGATCGCCAAATAAAAAAGTAGACAGTTCATACTGTAATAAATGGCTGAGGCTATCGTCTCCTAAAGCCTTCATTTGATAGCGCTTTAGTAAGGAAGAATCAGCCTGATTAAGCTGTTCGGATAGAGAAACTTTAGCAATTTTTTGGCGTTCGTCTGATTGAACCATAACCCCTCCTAACTAATTATTTAATCGTGAGAATGGGAGGATAGCCTGATTCAGTTTCAGATACTTAGATAATCTTTTATTTAGTAGATACTATCTATTTTAACAGATCTGTCTCAAAATCAGGCTACTCTCCAAAATTTGAATTAATTCAAGAAACCTTGTTCTTTATACCAGGCTGCTGTTTGTTGCAAGCCTTCATCAACAGAAACTTTCGGTTGATATCCCAATAGTCGCTTGGCTTTAGAAATATCAAACGCCCGATCTTTCAGGAAGAAATCAACCCGACGGCGATAAATTGGGGGAGAAATATTAAACGGTTGACAGACAATTTCACACATTAAACCTGCCCACCAAACCGGCCAAACCGGAATCCGAATTTTAGAAATTGGCTTATTTAAAATAGTAGCAATTTTCTCCACTAATTCATTTAACGTTAAAAACCCTTTTCCATCAGTTGTACCTTCTCCGCCAATGGTAAAAATCTCACCAATACCCTCCTCTTTTTCACCCGCTAAAGCAATTCCCGTTACTAAATCTTCAACATGAGTCAGATGATACAGTACATTTCCACTACCAATCATCTTAAAATTGCCTTTATTCACATACTTAAATAACTTGAGGAAACGAGTATCTCCAGGACCATAAATTCCCACCGGACGAACGACTGTCCCATCCATATTATTTTCCTTGAAAAAATTCAAGGCAAAAATTTCCCCATCTCGTTTAGATTCTTGATAGTAATCTCCGGGAGAATAGGGATCTTCTTCTTTAGCAGGTGGATTCTTAATTTCCCCCTGAACTCCCACAGTGCTACAATGAACAAACCGCTTAATACCCGCTGTTTTAGCCGCTTCTAATACTCGTTGAGTTCCCCCTAAGTTCACATCCCAAAAAAGCTGTTTAGGAACATTTTCCGCCCGGAATAAAGCAGCAATATGATACACCACATCGATCCCTTCCATCACAGAAGAATCTAGGGGTTTATCCTCAGCAATATTGGCAAAAGCATATTCAATTTTTAATCCTTCTAATGTGCTGTGATCTGAACTTTTTCGGACTAACACCCGCACTTCATACCCTTTATCTAACAAATGTTTTGTTAAATAACTCCCTGTAAATCCATTTGCCCCAGTCACCAATGCTTTCATCTCATTTTCTCCCAACTCGGTTAATCTAATATTAAGCCAAAACTAATGGTTTATCGAAATAAAACATTTTTAATCGATCAATTTCTTCTTGAGATTTTGTTTGATCCCAATTGAACAGTTGACATAATATCGGTGCTATTTTCATTGCCCGTTCCGGATTATCCCCTAAACTGGTTCGACGTAAAATCAAGTCATCTAAATGATGCACAGATTCAGCTTTAATTAACTCCTTTAATTCGGTTTGCCAACGATCATCTTTCGGGTCAGGATACCAATCATAATCAAAGATTCCTCGCGGCTTTTGAACAGCATCAGGCGGGGCAACTGTTGAAGAAACGGGCGTAGTATTGGGGAAAACTTGGTTAATCGTTTTCTCTGCTACTAAACGAGAAGTCGTGAACTTAACCCCACAAATACTATAAGCGCCTTGAGGTTTTGTATGATTGAAAATCACCTCTCGCACTGCTAATGCATTACTTCCGGGTTTAGCGGCGGGTAGTAAGCCAGAATAAATCCGTAATACATCATTTTCACTCACATTTAATCCAGGAATAGCGAGATTCAAGTTATCAATAAATTCCTTTAATTCTTCAGGGCTGGGTTGAGGTCGATAACCAATTTCTTTTGACCAAACCCCATGAATTGTCCCGGCAAGTAATCGTCCTTTCCAAGGATGCAAGAAATAGGTTTGTGCGTCTGCTTTTTTCGGTTCAACTGCTAAGGCATATTCAGATAAAGTTTTCCGATCAAATAATACATTCCAAGCAATAGATTTATGGAATAAATTAGCAGAATTTTGATCAAATTGAGCCGCCAATTCTTGACACCAGGGGCCGGCTGCATTGACTAATTTAGTGGCTTTATACTCATAAGTTTCCCCGGTTAATTGATCTTCTGCGACAACCCCAATAACGCGATTATTTTCAGTTAAGATCTGCTTTGCCTCTACATAATTTAGGGCTGTTGCCCCTAAACTACAAGCCCAACGTAACAGACTGATTAATAATCGTTGAGAATCTGGCATCCGGGCATCATGCCAAACGGCACCGCCTTTTAAACCCTCTATATCTACTTGAGGAAACAGTTGTTTGACCTGTTGGGAAGATATAATTTTACCATCCTCAAGATGAGCATCTGTCCGAATTTTTTGGTTGCGATAAAACGACATGGCATCATTCATTAACAATGCCGTTTTTAAAATCGGTGGACGACGTAAACCTTTACCATATAAGGGCATTAAACAAGGTAAAGGACGGACTAAATCGGGGAAATTTTGTAAAAACCAGCGTCGTTCATTCACAGACTCATAAAACCGATGAAAATCTGCTTTCTGTAAATAGCGAAAACCCCCATGAACAATACGGAGGCTATTATGACTGGTTGCCCCACCAAAATCTTGCCGTTCAATCAGTAGTGATCGCAAACCACGACGAGCTGATTCTAATGATAACATAACACCATAAATGCCACCCCCAACAATGATCAAATCATAAGTTTGATCGGCAGCAGTCGATGGATTTCGAGAGATCTGAGTCATAATCAATTGATGTGATGACTAAAAGTGATGAGTTGCAAGTTATTCGTCATGGGCTATATTCCTGGCTGCCTGAGACATCACGGTAGAACAGATAAATTTAAGCGAATCCATAACAAATAACTTTCTATTCCTAAGAAACAAGCTGAGGCTTATAAGTAGAAACTTCCCCTTCTAACCACTGTTTACGCCAACTTTGGAAAACAATCATCGACCATAAAATATGGCTATGGTTAGCAACGCCTGTTAAGTGTTCCCGTTTTAAACGTTCAATCGTTTGAGGTTGGAAAATGCCTTGATTTTGAATTTCTGTGGGACTGAGTAAGTCTTCCATCAACGGACGGAATTCATTACACAACCAGTTTTTAATCGGGATGCTGAACCCTTCTTTGGGTCGATAAATACATTCAGAAGGGATACGACGGGCAGCGACAGACTTGAGTAAGACTTTGGTGACACCGTCATTGACTTTTAGTTGATCGGGAACTTGGAAAGCCAGTTCCACGACATCAGGATCGAGGAAGGGAACCCGTGATTCTAATGAAACGGCCATCGACATCCGATCTACTTTCACCAAGATATTATCGCTGAGATAACTCTTGACATCGACATACATACTGCGGTTAAGAGGTTGGCGATCGCCGGCTCGTTCAAAAAGGTTTAAAATATGAGCAGCCGATGGACTTACCAGTTGTTGTTGGGCCGAAGAAGTAAACAGTTGTTGACGAATGGTATCCCCGGCAAAAATCCGCCAACGGGCGTGAGATAGGTCAGCTGGATTATCTAAGCCTTCAATAAACCGTTTGGCTTTATTCACCAGTCCTTTCTTGGCCCGACGGGGTTTAAGAGAGTTAATGATTGGTTCAATTAAGCCTTGACGGAAGATAGCTGGAATACGATGATATTGCCTTGCTTTCTCGTCGGCGAGATAGGTTTCATAGCCGCCAAATAATTCATCACCCCCATCTCCACTCAAGGAAACGGTAACGTGTTGACGGGCCAGTTTAGAAACCAGATAGGTGGGGAAGATGGAAAAGTCACCGATGGGGTCATCCATAAAGTACATCAGATGATCGAATAATTCTCCCACATCCGGCCGGATCACTTCGGTGATATGATCCATGTTCAGATGATTGGCAACTTTTTGCGACCAATCTAATTCATTGTAGGAGGGGTCATCAAACCCAATACTAAAGGTTTTTGCCCGTCCCATATAGGCTGCAATTAGGGAAGAGTCTACCCCACCGGACAGAAATGCCCCCAAAGGAACATCACTCACCAGTTGCATTTCCACGGCTTTTTGAATTTGGGCTTCTACTTTATCTGCCCATTCCGTTGCCGATAACATCACTTCTGGGGTAGTGGGGACATCCCAAAACGGACGGGGTTCACATTTAGGACGCTGGAGGTCAATTTCCAACATTTCCCCGGCTTCCAGCTTGCGAATCTCCTTAAATAAGGTGGCTTTACCGGGAACATATTCCCAAGCAAAATATTCTCCTAATGCATCTAAATCTAAGGTTCGTTCCACTAAACCACTAGCCAAGAGAACTTTAATTTCTGAACCCCAAACCAGATGCTTTGAATTGTAAGAATAATACAGGGGTTTGATGCCTAAATGATCCCGCACTAAAAACAGTTTTTGCTTAACGGTATCATGCAGCGCGATCGCAAACATTCCATTTAAATATTTAGGAAAATCTGCCCCATATTCTTCGTAAGCATAAACAATAACTTCAGTATCTGTTTTTGTGGCAAATTTGTATCCTTTTGCTTCTAGATCTCGTCTTAACTCCCGGAAGTTGTAAATTTCTCCATTAAAAACTGTTAAAATAGTTCGGGCTTGATTAAATATCGGCTGTCTTCCCCCACTCAAGTCGATAATTGACAGACGACGCATTCCCAACGCTACACCATCTTGAACGTGCATACCATCTTGATCTGGCCCTCGATGGTAGATGGTGTCACACATGACTTTTAATTGTTCAAGGGTTGGGGGGGAAGAACCATTCAAGGCAGCAACACCAGCAATTCCACACATTATTAATACTCTGCCTCCCTCACGTTTAAATACCTCAGTTTTTATCCTGAGTCACTTAGCAATCTTGACGCTTCTACAGATGCTCCCTTTAAATGCCACAGTTTGATGTCCAAGTTTCTTGGACTTTTGTTTGTAGCGGTTATTCCCATTATACAAATCGAACTTAGACTTGCATAGGGTTTTGAATGAATCTGTTATGATTTGATTAAAAAAATAGGAACTCTTGAGAGTCATCTCTAACTTTCAACAGTTCCTTAATCAGACTTAAATTTTTCCCGAAATAGAAACTAAGAATTCATCACAAAATTCAGTAAGCTTCTCATTTTATCCGTATAAACTTGACGAGAATATTTTTCGGCATAAAGCTGTTTAGCCGCTTCTGCACGGCGTTCGCGCTCTTGATGATCCGTTAATGCGCTTAGAATTCCTTGACCCATATCAACAGCCTCCAGTTCGACCAAAAAGGCAACTTCATCACTCAAAACCTGGGTATGAGAATAAATATTGGTTGCCACTAAAGGGACACCACTGGCTATTTGCTGATAGACTTTGAGGGGGGTATTCGTCCCACTACGACGGGGCGAAACCTGAACTTTTGCTTGGTTGGCATAATATTGAGCCAATGATTGAGGCACTCGTCCGGTAAATAAACAGTAATCTCCTATACCATATTCGTCTGCTAAATTAGAGTATTCCTCAACTTGAGCAGAAGTTCCACCCACAATTAATAAAAATGCATTCTTGTCGGTTGCAATAACGTATTTAAACCCAGCGATTAAAATATCAATACCTTGGTAGGGTTCCAACGTACCCGCATAAACCACTAAGTTTTTATCAAGAATTAAGGAATCAATTTGAGTCTCGGGCTTTGATCTCAGGGCAATCATTGAAAAATATCTCCTGTGTTGAGTCTAATCTTGGCTGAGTTCAATTCAAATGGAATGGAAGAGCCATTTACTTGGCTGTTGCCAATTGAACCTCATCAAAAATCGAATTTTCAATCAGAAACACCCTTTCTTTCTGTCCGAGAATCCCGACTGCGTAGTTGTAGAGACTGGGACATATCGTAATTGTAGCATCAGATTTGTGCAGACAAGCATCTTCCATCCACTTAAACAGATTAATAATCGTCTTGGAGGTGGTGAAGTTGAAATTAGTCAACTGTTCCGGCAGACTGGAGTGCATATCATAAATCAAGCGATATTTAAAAATTGGCTTTAATAGGGCACAAAGAAAAATCGCCTCTTCGTGAGCATGAACAACATCGTATCGATTTCGCAAGAGTAAAGCAACCGTCCAAATCGTAATAAAAATATCTAAGAACAGCTTGAATAAAGATGGACCAATCTTAACTTTTCCGATCCATTCAAAGTTAGGTGTCCGAATGATTTTGACTCCAGGAATCTCAATATCTTGGCCTTCACCATAGCACAACAAATCAATGTCTGTTCCGAGTTCGGCTGTAATTAAAGTGCGGTAATAGACACTGAATGGGGTTCCCCGAGGGGTATAAAAAGGTTGGGGTGCAATGACAAGGGCTTTTAACTTTTTCATGCTTTACTCCGTGTGCGTTTCACAATTTGCATGGAAACTTGATTGCGTAAAAAACGAAGGGGCTGCTCACGAGTCCCGTAAGATTGAATCGAGGTGGTTGAATCGAGTAACATCTGTTTCAGACTCTCAGCGGGCCTTTCTCGATTGAGTTGCCCTTCAACTGCAAATCCGAAACTACCCGGACGACGAGACTCATCTGCAAAAGGCAAAGGATCAGTCCCCGGTAAAATCTGTAGTCCTTTTTGGGTTGCTTGTTGAAATAACGGCGGCATCGGCCAAAAAACCGGACGACCCCCGTTATCTCCGAGAAACAAAGCTGAAAAAGGATTATTGTCTAAAAGACGAGTCAGAATTGTACCGCGATGTCCAATCCACTTGCCAAATCCCCAAGGAATTACTGGAATTCCACCGCTAGAAATCACAGCATCAATGGTATCTTCTAGTGCAGAACCATCTTTAAACTCTTGAGCCGTTAATAGCGCTAACACCTCTAGGTTTTCGGCAGTCACCACCTGGCGACCCGCTATCAAATAAATTCCCTGGCCGTCAGAATTTTCTAGATAAAGGGAACAATCTTCCTGAGTTGCATGAATGCTCCATTGACCGATTTTCTGTTGCTCTGAACTATTACCTTGATGCGCTAACTGAGCAAGTTGACGAAAATAATGATCGCTTTGAGTTTCAGTCAGTAATAAAGTGGACTGAAAGTGATTGACATCACCTCGCTGCCTGGCCGAAGCCTGAAAGTTCTTGAGGGCTGAGTCGAGAAATGCTTCTAAATTAAAGCAATCATAGATATGAACATGAGCATCTACAAGAATTAGCGGAGGACTGTCAGAAGTTGTCATCATAGCTTTAACGTCAGAACTGGCCTGCGAGTTAGCTTCACCCATTCCCCTATACACCGTTTAATCTTATGTCTTTAAGATAATACTTATTCTATCTTGGCGTAAAGGGAATTTTGTAAAAACTTGAAATAGTAAACAGATGACTTTGTAAAGATTCGGTAAAATCAGTGTCGATCGCGTTATCACTCTAACAATCTTTGAGCCCAATTGGGAATTTTATACAATGTTTTGCACTCTTCTCGATCCGGAAGTCATCACGCGATTGCCAGATCTGGTTTATCCTTTTACAAAAGTAACCGATCCAATCCTCTCCGGCGATAATCTTAAAAAAAATAGCCCCAAAAAAGCAAGCATACTAGAATAATCAAAAAATAATAGAGTCTAAAATTGGGACAAGATCCCAAAGAATACATGACAACTCAAACACAATCTGCCCAGTATAACGGTTGGTCATTAGAACAACGAGATCCTGATGTTATTAAACAATGTATGCTGCTTTGGGAGTGGTTCTATCGCTACTATTTTCGAGTCAAAACCGATGGCTGGCATCATATCCCCCGACAGGAAAAAGTCTTAATTGTCGGCTCTCATAATGGTGGAATGTTCTCGGCTGATATGTTGATGATGATGTATGATTGGTTTCGCTACTTTGGTACCGAGCGTCGGGTCTATGGTTTAATGCACCCCAGCGTCTGGAAAATCAATCGTCCAATTGCTCAGTTAGCCGTTAAAACAGGGGCAATGATTGCCCATCCTAAAATGGCGATCGCAGCCCTGCAAGCTGGGGGGAGTGTGCTTGTTTATCCGGGTGGCGCGCAAGATGTCTTTCGTCCTCATCATCAAAGAAATCAAATTCAATTCGCGGGAAGAAAAGGGTTTATTAAATTAGCATTACGGGAACAAGTCCCCATTATTCCGGTGATTTCTAATGGCGCTCATGATACTTTAATTGTTTTGGGAGATTTCTACAAACAAGCCAAACAATTGCATGAATGGGGGATGCCTTGGCTATTTGGAATAGATCCAGAAGTCTTTCCCATTTATCTGGGTTTACCTTGGATTTTAGCGATTGGTCCTTTGCCCAATATACCTTTACCCGTCCAAATTCAGACTCGTGTTTGTGCGCCCATTAGATTTGAACACTATGGTAAAACAGCGGCTCGCGATCGCAGTTATGTCGATATTTGTTATCACAAAGTGGTGACAAAGATGCAGCAAGAATTAGATTATTTAGTTGCAGGCAAAATTCATCCCCCCTCTCAAAACCAAGTGTGAGCATCTCTATATAATATATTTGGCACAGTATCTGCCTGAGTGATCCCCGGTGTGTCTTGCTATTCGATATACTTTGTTAAGGGAAGTTGAGATGGGTTGCTCGGGTAGGGATGATTCCTGCTAAAATGCCAACTATTCTGGGGATACTCAGAGATAATATAGGGTAGAGACTGGATTGAGTGTAAATTGAGACTATGACGACACAACGCATTGCTGAACTATTACGGAATGGTCAACCCGATGAGGCAGTCACGGTTCAGGGTTGGGTACGAACAAAGCGGGAATTGAAAGAGTTTGCGTTTGTGGAAGTTAACGATGGCTCCTGTATGCCTAATTTACAGGTCGTGCTCAATGCAGATTTACCCGATTATGACCCAATTGTCAAGCAATTGAGTACGGGCGCGTCGGTGCAAATCTCGGGGACGGTGGTGGAGTCACCCGCGAAAGGACAGCGGATCGAATTACGGGCAGAAACAGTACAGGTATTTGGGGAAGCCAACCCAGAAACCTATGTATTGCAGAAGAAGCGTCATTCTTTTGAATTTTTACGGACAATCGCTCATTTGCGATCGCGCACCAATACTTATGGGGCAGTTTTTCGGGTAAGAAATGCTTGCGCCACAGCAGTTCATCAATTTTTTCAAGAACGTGGGTTTTTATGGGTGCATACCCCGATTATTACAGCCAGCGACTGTGAAGGCGCAGGAGAATTATTCAGCGTCACCAGCTTAGATTTAAAAAATGTCCCCCTTACCAAAACAAATGAAGTTGATTTTACCCAAGACTTTTTTGGTAAACCAGCCTTCTTAACTGTCAGTGGTCAATTAGAAGCCGAAATTATGGCGATGGCATTTGGGAATGTCTATACATTTGGCCCCACATTCCGAGCCGAAAATTCTAATACTTCTCGTCATTTAGCCGAATTTTGGATGATTGAACCCGAGATGGCATTTTGTGATTTAGTCGGGAATATGGACTTAGCCGAAGCCTTTTTAAAGCATATTTTTAAATATGTTTTGGAACACTGCGCGGAGGATATGGAGTTTTTCAATAAACGGATTGATAAAACAGTATTAGAAACGGCAGATAATATCATTAACAATGAATTTGAGCGGATAACTTATACAAAAGCGATTGAATTATTAGAAAAAGCGGATAAGAAGTTTGAATTTTCCGTCAGTTGGGGCTTAGATTTACAATCGGAACATGAACGCTATTTAGCGGAAGAACTGTTTAAAAAGCCAGTCATTGTTACAGATTATCCGAAAGAAATTAAAGCCTTTTATATGCGGACGAATGATGATGATAAAACAGTACGGGCGATGGATGTGCTGGCTCCCAAAATTGGTGAAATTATTGGGGGTTCTCAACGGGAAGAACGCTTAGATGTATTAAAACAAAAGATAGAAGCCATTGGTTTGCACCCAGAAGAATTGTGGTGGTATCTAGAATTACGGGAATATGGTACCGTTCCCCACGCTGGATTTGGACTGGGTTTTGAACGGGTGGTACAATTTATGACGGGTATGGGGAATATCCGTGATGTGATTCCTTTCCCCAGAGCGCCCTTGAGTGTTGAGTTTTAGAAAGGGACACTCAGAAGGCAGAAGTAAAGAGTAAGAAGCCTGCCCCCGCGCCATTCGGGGGTGACAAACCCTAGTTATCATCATCTCTTCCCCACTCCTTACTCCCGTCCTGACGTTGCATGCAACGTCTCTACCGTACAGAACTGGCATGCAACGTCTCTACTTACTCCTTACTCAATTCATACCCTTCCTCACAAAATCCTCACAATCTTTCGTTAGAGTTGAAAGTAATGAATCAATCACAATTTAAATACTGCTAGCCGCCTCACCTTAATAATATGGCTAGCTTATCAATCCTGTCACAGACGATAAAGACAGGTATGCCAGAGACAGCTTCCTCAACAACAAGTTCAGGGGGCTGTCTTTCGATCGCTATATTCAACTGAGGCCCTAACCATTTGGGTCTTCTCACTATTTACAAATTCTAGAAGATTGCTATAGTAAATCTAATTTCGATTTATATCCAACTCGTTCTATTCAATCACATCTTTTAAGATAGAGTATTTAAGTTATGAGCGATCAGATCTTGTCCCAAGCTGTCATCAACCACTGTCCTTGGTGGATTAAAATTCAGACCACTATTCCTCAGTGCACTTACTATTTTGGGCCATTTTATAGTCCGGAAGAGGCTCAAATATACAAAGCCGGCTATCTTGAAGATCTGACAATGGAACAAGCTGAGGGCATTTTCATAAATATTAAGCAGACTCAACCTCAAATTTTGACTATTTTCGAGGAATAATAGTCCCTCAAATTTATCTGGGTAGCACTGGGTCAATTCGTCAGTTGACCCAAAAATTGAGCTGGATGCATCCATCCTATCAATCCTAGACGATCGTAGCAGATGCTTTTTGGTACACAATGCTAGACTCAAATAGTAACACAGAGATTGCCTCAATAAAAGGGGCGCGACCGCGACTGTCTAATTGTTTTTGAGAATAGCTTGATGAAATTTACCTGGAATTCAACCAACTGCTAACTGCCTAGAATGAGGATGAAGGGGGACAAACCAGCGATGAGAATTTTGTTAGTAGAGGATGATCAAGCACTCGCCGAAGGATTACATAAAGCCCTGAGTGATCAACATTACCTGGTTGATCTCGCTTCAGATGGTGAAATGGGTTGGGAATATGCAGAAGCATTAGGATATGACCTGATTTTACTCGATTTACTGCTGCCCAAACTCGACGGGATTGATTTTTGTCAAAAACTCCGCCACAGAGGCGATCGCACTCCCCTGTTACTGATGACGGCTATAGAGAGTAGCACAAAAAAGGTAGAAGGCCTCGATGCAGGGGCAGATGATTATTTAGTGAAACCCTTTGAAATCTCAGAATTACTGGCTCGTGTGCGGGCATTATTGCGACGGGGAACCGATGCCCAAACCCCTATATTAGAATGGGGAGACTTGCGCCTCGATCCCAGCAACTGCCAAGTTACCTATCAACACCAATTACTGAAATTAACGGGTAAAGAATATAGTTTATTAGAACTATTGTTGCGTTATCCCCAGCGTATTTTTAGCGGAGCCGCCTTACTCGATCATTTATGGTGTTTTGAAGATCCGCCCTGTGAAACCGCTGTCAGAACCCAAATTAAAGGGCTACGGCAAAAACTCAAACGAGCGGGTATCACTTGCGAGTTAATTGAAACTGTTTATGGACTGGGTTATCGTCTGAAGCCACCACCTCAATCCCAAATTGTACCTGAACCGTCCCCAATTCCGGCGGCAGGACTCAATCTCAGCATGATTTGGAAAAAACACCGAGAAAAATATTTACAACGAATTGCTGTGGTTGAAAGAGCCATCAGAGCATTACAGCAAAATGCCCTTGACCCTATCTTAAAACAACAAGCTTTATCAGAAGCCCATACCCTTGTCGGTTCGTTGGGGAGTTTTGGCTTTAAACAAGCCTCGGGGCGATGTCGTGAGCTTGAACACATTTTACAATCACCGGCTCAATATTCCGTTGAAAACAAACATTTATTGTCGGACTTGATCCTCAATCTCTATCAAGATCTTAGCCTTGTACCCGCTTCGATGGTGAATGGGTCATCTGTTGCGGTGGCAAAAAGTTCAACAATATCCCAAACTCAACTCTTAATTGTTGATGATGATATCGCTTTAGCCAGCGCGATCGCAACAATAGCCACGAATAAACGAATGCAACCGCAAATTGCAGATTCTCCGAAGAAAGCGCGGCAACTAATGCAAAAGTACCGACCGGATATTATTTTACTCGATTTAAGTTTTCCGGAATCTACTGAAGCTGGGTTGGAGTTTCTCCGTGAATTAAATACACAATTAAATACCCCGCCGGTGGTAGTATTTACCGCTAAACAGAGTTTTGCAGATCGGGTGAAAGTAGCGCGTTTAGGGGGAGAGGGATTTTTAGATAAACCGGTTGATCCTGCCACAGTTATTCATTTACTTCAGCAAGTCTTACAGCCTTCGGCTTCCCCCCAAGCTAAATTATTATTAGTCGATGATCATCCGCAAGTTTTAGATGAATTAAGAAAGATTTTAAAGCCTTGGGGATTTAATTTAACTTTACTCGATGATCCTCAGCAATTTTGGCAAACTTTAGAACAATATCAACCTGATGTCGTTTTATTGGATCTAAAAATGCCCAATTTTAGCGGTCTTGATTTATGTCAAGTGATTCGTAATGATCCCAAATGGCAACAGTTACCGATATTAATTTTATTACCTGAGCGACATGAGCAAACCATTGCCAGAGTGTATATTGCGGGTGCTGATGATTATATTCAAAAACCGATTATAGAACCTGAACTGATTGCTCGCTTGCTACACTGTATTGAAAGGAGTCATAACAGGCAACAGCTTGAGATTCACTGTAATCATCATAACTGAACTGATGG
>CAYNXM010000224.1:0-2890 GCA_964401105.1 uncultured Lyngbya sp.
GCATTATGACGGCATGAAGAAACTAACAATTCGATGTTCTGATGAAGAATACGCATTGCTTTGCGAATATTGCAGACAGAAAGAAAAGACGCAGAATACAGTTCTGAGAGAATTAATTGCTAAGCTGAAAGTGCAGAAAAAGCCATCCTACTAGAAGCCTGCCCCCCTGCAGAAGGGGGGACGGGGCTTATATCACATTCCTTGGATCATCTTAACGTCGGGCTAACTTTTTGCTCATTTTCCGTAACCGAATCGACTCTGGGGTAATTTCAACCAGTTCATCCGAGCTAATATATTCTAATGCCCGTTCTAAACTCATGTCGACAGGTGTTTGTAATTGTACCAACTCATCTCCAGTTGCTGAACGATGGTTGGTTAACTGCTTAGTCTTACAAACGTTAATTTCTAAGTCTTGAGGGCGGTTGTTTTCCCCAATAATCATGCCTTTGTAGACTTTAGTTCCGGGTGTAATAAAGAAAACTCCCCGATCTTCAGCGTTTTTCAGGGCATAAAAAGTACTCACCCCTTCTTCAAAAGAAATTAATACCCCATTGCGGCGGGCCTCAATATCTCCCACTAACGGACGATATTCCAGGAAGCTATGGTTCATAATTCCTTCTCCCCGTGTCATCCGCATAAATTCACCCCGGAAGCCAATTAAACCCCGCGCCGGTACGACAAACTCTAACTGGGCGCGGCTATTAGTTCCCATCCGCATATCCTGCATTTCTGCCCGACGTTGTCCCAGACGTTCCATACAGCTTCCCACCGCTTCTTCAGGGACATCTAACACCAAGTATTCATAAGGTTCACAGGGTTGACCTGAGACTTCCCGATAAATCACCTGAGGCTGAGAGACTTGGAATTCATAGCCTTCCCGGCGCATATTTTCAATTAAAATCCCGAGGTGGAGTTCTCCCCGACCAGAAACGCCGAACTTGTCCGGTGAGTCCGTTTCTTCGACCCGTAAAGCCACGTTGGTTTCAAGTTCCCGCATCAGTCGGTCTCGCACTTGTCGAGACGTAACATAAGTGCCTTCTTGCCCTGCAAAGGGAGAATCATTCACAGAGAATGTCATTTGTAAAGTAGGTTCATCCACTTTAATCAGCGGTAACGCTTGGGGTTCATTGGGACAGGTAATCGTTTCCCCAATATTGGCATCGCTAAAGCCTGCAACCGCGACTAAATTCCCAGCCGAGGCTTGTTCGAGTTCAATGCGGCTGAGTCCTTCAAACCCCATTAACTTACTGACTTTACTTTTCACCATCTCGCCGCCTTCTTTAATTAAAGCAGCCTGTTGTCCAGCGACGATAGTACCGTTATGAATTTTACCAATAACAATTCTTCCGAGATATTCAGAATAATCTAAAGTGGTTACTTGCAATTGCAGAGGCTTTTCTGAATCTCCCACCGGCGGCGGAACGTGTTCGAGGACATCCTCAAACAGGGTTTGCATATCTTTGCCTTCTTCGTCTAAATTCCGTTTGGTGTAGCCTTGTAGACCGGAAGCGAATAAATAAGGGAATTCACACTGATCGTCATCTGCTCCTAATTCTAGGAATAAATCAAGCACCTTATCAATAGCAGCATAAGGATCGGCGTTAGGACGGTCAATTTTATTGATAATTACAATCGGACGCAGCCCTTTTTCTAAGGCTTTTTTCAGCACAAACCGAGTTTGAGGCATGGGTCCTTCGTTGGCATCTACAATCAGTAAACAGCCATCTACCATACCGAGGACTCGTTCCACTTCGCCGCCAAAGTCAGCGTGACCGGGAGTATCGACAATGTTAATTAAAGTATCTTTGTAGCGAACCGCAGTATTTTTAGAGAGAATCGTAATTCCTCGTTCTCGTTCAATATCGTTAGAGTCCATCACACAATCCGGAACTTCTTCCCCTTCACGGAAAACACCAGATTGTTTGAGAAGTGCATCGACTAGCGTAGTTTTGCCGTGATCGACGTGAGCAATAATAGCAACGTTGCGAATGGGAAGAGACATAGTTTAAGGTTTGAGTTTGGGTTTGGTTCTATTGAACTGAACTAACGTTTATATATCTTCATAATCTTAGCGCATCAACGATCCAAGTTACGTTCTGCGATCGCAGATGCCATCCTCATGATAAGGCAGTGGGTATTATTAAGGGACGAAACCCAATCAATACTAATATTTGTTGAGGTCTCCCAATCGCTTCTTGAACCCACTTAACGATACAATCGCTCAACAGGGGCTTTGCGCGATCGCGCTCAAAGGTTTATCCTAACAGATTATCAATCGAACAGCATAAACGATGCGGTTTTCAAAGATCCTAATTGCCAATCGTGGGGAAATTGCCTTACGGATTATCCGGAGTTGTGCGGAACTGGGGATAGCAACAGTTGCCGTTCATTCTACGGTAGATCGTCAAGCCCTACACGTTCAGCTAGCCGATGAGACAGTTTGTATTGGGGAGGCCAGTAGCAGCAAAAGCTATTTAAATATTCCCAATATTATCTCTGCGGCTTTAACTCGCAATGCCACAGCAATTCATCCCGGTTATGGATTTTTAGCCGAAAACGCACGTTTTGCTGAAATTTGCGCCGATCATAATATTGCCTTTATCGGCCCGACTCCAGCAGCGATGCGGGCAATGGGAGATAAATCTACCGCCAAAGAAACGATGCAACGGGTACAAGTTCCCACCGTCCCGGGTAGTGATGGATTAATTGCCTCGGAGAAAGAAGCCCTAATAGTAGCCCGTGAAATTGGTTATCCGGTGATGATTAAAGCGACTGCCGGGGGAGGTGGTCGAGGTATGCGGTTAGTTCGGGAAGCAGAAGACTTACCAAAGCTATTTGCAGCCGCCCAAGGGGAAGCTGAAGCGGCTGTTGGTAATGCGGGTGTATATAT
>CAYNXM010000225.1:0-55150 GCA_964401105.1 uncultured Lyngbya sp.
ATGGCACAGAATTAACTAGGGTATAAGTGCCATAAGAATCCGGTTGTAATTTTAGTTCCCCGCCATACAGCATTGGTTTTTTGTCATTTTTGCGGCGACTGACTTGAATCTGCTGCTGAGTGGAGGTAATTTCTAATTCATGACGGTTATAACGATATCCCCCGAGTACCCAGTAAGGAATTCGCCGTTTTTGCTGAACTTGGGTATTGAGATAAACAGAAGGAAGTTGTTCGGTTTGGGCTTTGAGACTTTTAAGCAACCAACGCCGCAACAGAGGAGTATGATAAACACTGCGTTTTGCCCAAATTTGCCATAAGTCGGGTTGGGCCAATTCAACTTCAATCCCTTGAGTTTGTAACTGGGTTGCCCGTTGCAGGGCGGTTTCATAACTGCGGAAGTTGCCTAAAATCAACTGTTCATCAACTCGGGCTTCTGGCAGAGGCTGGCTTCCCAATTTAATCGTCACACTTAGGGTTTGCAACACTTTCTCACCTTCGGGAGTCTCAAACCGTAGTGTTAAATGATCTCCTTCGGTGGCTTTGAGGATGAGGGTATCTTTTGCGTCTTTACCAAATTGCTGGACAACACCAATTTTTAGGGTAGGATTAGAACTCTCTAAAGCCTGAGTGGGTTTTGGAGTTAGCCCTGTGAGTAAACACAGAGTGATAAAGGTTTGAACCAGTGAAAACAATCCAATTGTGATTAGAGGTCGAGACTTCAAGGGTTTTGTTCTAGCAATTATCATCAGCATGGAATTATTGACTCAGGCAGTGTGAACTTTAAATTTAAACCATTCAATATAATAGGCGATTGAATCAGGCAATGGTGATTATTTCATTGCCTGAGGATTTTAGCTTCTGTTAGTATACTGAATTTTGAATCAATATCCGGTCGAGATTAAGGTAGGATCGGAAAGTTGGCGCGATCGCCAAACATTTTCCTTATGAGCTGAGTTTTATTTATACCCTCTGCCTGTTTGAATGCTACGATGCCGACCATGATCAATATTCAAAAAATTTTACTCCCATTATTTACGACTGCTTCGATTGCAGCAATTAGCGTTACTCTTCCCATTCCATTTATCCGCCTCAACGCCATCGCTGGGCAGCCAGTTACCCTGCCTCTACCGCTACAAGGAAAACAAAAGATAGTCATACTGGGGGATAGTATTACGCAAGCGGGGGGACAATTTGGCGGTTATATTTGGTTGATGCAACGTTATCTCAATCATTTGTATCCACAGCAACAGATTGAACTGATCAATGCTGGCGTTTCCGGCAATAAAGCGGCTGATTTAGGGAATCGATTTCAGCAAGATGTGATTGCTCAGAATCCCGACTTAGTTGTGATTAATGTGGGGATTAATGATGTTCTTCAAACTTTGAAGAATTCTCAAGACAGGGTCGCTGCTTTGGAACAGTATCGAGAAAATTTAGCCACGATGATTCAATCGGCTGAAGCCCAAAATATTTCTGTTTTGTTGTTATCGCCTACATTAGTTTCAGAAGATCTTAATAGCCCAGAAAACATCTATTTAGCTGAATATATTGCCGTGATGGCAGAAGTTTCTCAAGAAAAAACTTGCCAGTATATTAATCTCAATCAAGCCTTTAAACACGTGATTATCACCTATCAACGTTATGGTGGCAACAGTCAAAATATACTGACCCGTGATGGTATTCATCCCAATTTAGCCGGGTATCAAATTATGGCTTATACAATTTTATTGGGTTTAGGCATTCCTCAACAAAATCTGCAAAATCTACAAGTTGTAGAATAATTTGCCTCTGTCTATTCAGTCAATATTCTGTGGTATAATTACGCCGATTCAACAATTAGGAATATTTTGATGGTGACCTTAGCAGATGCCAGAAGAGTGATTGCAGCAGCAGAAGAAAAAGCAGCAGAAATTGGTCAACCCATGAATATTGCAGTGGCAGATAGTGGGGGTAATTTAGTGGCTCATGTTCGCATGGATGGCGCTTGGCTGGGAAGTATTGATATTTCTATTAAAAAAGCTTGGACTTCTCGGGCTTTTGATATTACCACTCAAGATTTAGCTGCAAATAGTCAGTCAGGGGATCAATTCTTTGGAATTCATGCCTCTAACAACGGAAAAGTGATGGTTTTTGCTGGAGGAATTCCTCTTAAACAGGATGGAAAAGTTGTGGGTGCAATTGGAGTGAGTGGGGGTTCAGGAGAACAAGATCATAGTGTTGCTGAAGCAGGAGCCGCCGCTTTTTAGGCTTTCTGAGCCAGATGAAATGCGGATAAATAGGAGAGTGACATCAGATTTTTGCCCATCTTTTCTAGGGCTTTTTTCAAGTCGATAAACAAAGCATTTCGTTGCTGAGAATCGAGCTTAATATAGGGTGATAATGTACTTAACAGTGCTAGATAATCATCAATACTATAAGCCACATAAAAAACATATTGCTGATAGACTAATCCTTGAAATAAACCTGAATTAGTCACTGTTTCTCCCAATTGTCTAATATTTTGTTCATGAACAGCATGAGACTGATATTCTGCTAAATCTGGGGCATGAATTTGATAAATCTCCTGCAATTTTTGGTGAATTTCATAACTCGGTTGAGGAGGGGTATTCCATAATAAAATCAGGAATCCCTTCTCTTTAAGCGCTTGAGCCGCTTTTACACAACTAATCTCGGGTTCAATCCAATGAAAAGAAGTAGCCGCCAATACAGCATCAAATTGTTGCGGTTGTAATTCCCAGGCTTCAAAAGTGGTTTGAATAATCTTAACTTGAGAATATTGAACACAGTTTTGTTGAGCTAATTGACTTGCTGCTTGACTCGGCTCAAGACACAGCAAAGAAAACCCTCTTTTGGCAAATTCTGTTGTTGCAATTGCAGGCCCGCATCCTAACTCAAGAATATTCGCCCCAGAAGGCAATTGAGCTAACTCTAATACCCGATTAATGACGATAGCAGGATAGCGAGGTCTAACCCGATTATAAGCTTCTGCTGCTTCACTATACCAACTTTCTCGTTGTTGGGCAGTATAGGTTTCTGCAAGTTGAGTGTACCAGCTTTGAATCGAATTTTGCTCTGTCATAATGCCATAAATTTAAGCAGATATAGTATTATAAACTCTGGCTGATATCAGTTCGTTTAAATATTACCACTAATGCATCCCCACTGGGAGAGTTAGGCGGGTAACCCAAATTTGAGATATAACTGAGTTAGGATAGTATAACATTCGCTAAATCGGTTGTTGTCACCACAGACCATCAAAGACCCAGTATCATTCTCAGTTGGCTAGCCTTAAAAAACTTAAGGATGTGACCTCAACCGCACCTCTATCAGGCTGCATTAAAAGTATTCAAAGTTGGGTACTCTATCTCAATACCAGACCTCACAGAGACGACAATGAGTATTAAAAAGAAAAATCGATTTCCTGACTCTCAACAAATCAGCAAGCTTTTATTAATCTTAGCCGGACTTTTATTTGTAGCTTACATTGTTTACCCCCGTCGTCAACCGACGCGAATTCCCTATAGTATTTTTATTCAACACTTAGAAAAGAATCAAGTAGCTGGGGTTCAGATTGGAGATAATGAAATTCGATATCGTCTTAAAGGAAAAGAACAAGGAGAATTAGGGCCGCTGTTAACGACAACACCGATTTTTGATCCCGAGTTAGCTAAACGTTTAGAAGATAAAGAGGTGATTTTCCAAGCGGAAACCCCCGCTCAACAAAATGGTTTGAATGTATTACTCAGTTGGGTAATTCCTCCTTTAATTTTAGTCTTTGCCTTACGATTTTTTATGAACCGAGGCCCAGAAGGATCCTTGTCAATTCGTCAGAGTAAAGCAAAGGTTTATGTTGAGGGAGAATCAGAGAAAATTACATTTGATAATGTCGCTGGAGTAGAAGAAGCAAAAACCGAACTGGCAGAGATTGTTGACTTTCTTAAAAATCCAGCTCGATACACTAAAATTGGTGCCAGAATTCCTAAAGGAGTGTTGTTAGTTGGGCCGCCTGGAACCGGGAAAACTTTGATGGCAAAAGCGGTAGCCGGAGAAGCAAAAGTTCCCTTTTTTAGTATTTCTGCTTCTGAATTTGTTGAACTGTTTGTCGGGACTGGGGCGGCACGAGTTCGGGATTTATTTGAACAGGCAAAAAAGAAAGCACCTTGCATTATTTTTATTGATGAATTAGATGCAATTGGTAAGTCGAGAAGTAGCGGTACGGCTCAAAGTGGCAGTAATGATGAACGGGAACAAACCCTGAATCAATTATTAACAGAAATGGATGGGTTTGGTGTGGGTGACGAAACGGTGATTGTATTGGCTGCAACCAACCGCCCAGAGGCTTTAGATGCTGCGTTATTACGTCCAGGACGATTTGACCGTCAGGTATTAGTAGACCGTCCAGATTTAGCCGGACGTCAGGCTATTTTAGATATTTATGCCAAAAAAGTTCAACTGGGAGAAGATATTAATTTACAGGATATTGCCACTCAAACCCCTGGATTTGGTGGGGCTGATTTAGCCAATTTAGTGAACGAAGCGGCATTACTTGCAGCCCGAAATTATCGGGAAAAAGTAGCCCAGGAAGACTTTAAAGAAGCCATAGAACGGGTGGTGGCAGGCTTAGAAAAGAAAAGCCGTGTATTAAGTGACAAAGAAAAGAAAATTGTCGCTTATCAT
This sequence comes from uncultured Lyngbya sp., assembly GCA_964401105.1. Taxonomy (GTDB): domain Bacteria; phylum Cyanobacteriota; class Cyanobacteriia; order Cyanobacteriales; family Microcoleaceae; genus JAAURB01. The sequence continues at coordinate 4,677 of CAYNXM010000225.1, forward strand.
GAAGTCGGCCATGCCATTGTCGGGACATTAATGCCGGGAGGTGGAAAAGTTTCTAAAATCTCGATTGTGCCACGGGGAATGAGTGCCTTAGGTTATACTTTAAAGTTACCCACAGAAGATCGTTTCTTAATGGATGAAGAGGAATTTAAACAACAAATTACTACCCTTTTAGGCGGTCGCTCAGCAGAGGAAATTATATTTAATAAAGTCACAAATGGCGCTTCAGATGACCTACAACGGGCAACTCAACTGGCTGAAAAAATGGTAACCACTTATGGCATGAGCAAAACATTAGGGGCGCTCGCCTACAATCAAGCCAGTCAAGCCAATTTCCTCGGAAATAATGGAGGAAATACTAGACGCTTAGTGAGTGAAAAAACCTCGGAAGCGATTGATAAAGAAGTTCGAGAAATTGTTGAAACTGCTCATCAAACAGCATTAAAAATTCTTCAGCAAAATCAAGATTTATTAGATATAGTCTCTTTACAACTCTTACAAACAGAGGTGATTGAAGGAGAATCATTACAAAAACTATTAGATCAAGTTCAACCCCTGGCTTAGGATTAAGTTTGATGGAGATAGGTTAGGAGATTTTCCTTAAACAAACTTCTCTTAACCCGTCGTTTTCTTCAAAGTTTCTAGCCCTACTTTAAAAACTTTACTCAAATAAATAAACCAAAATTTTGCCATTTCACGGTTAGCGCAATGGCAAAAAATAGCTCAACTCGATGGTATGATTACCTCAGAGGAACGAAACTGACTAGATCTGATTACCGATACATTTAATCTGAATTGACCGATTAAGAGAAATCTCGCCTAACCTCAGGATTTGAGTCGAACACTGAAATGGTCAATTACGTACCCTTCTAGGCAGCAGTCGTGACTCGATGTCTAGCAGTTTCAATTTGGTCAATTTTTGCTTTTAATGCCTTCACATCCGCATAAACATAACGTTGCTCAGTGACTGGGTCATAGGCTTCCCACTCTTGGGCCACTTCCTCATCGTACCAAATAAACCAGTCTCGGTAGAGTTCTCCTTCATTGATATCGGGACAGAGTGATAACCAATCATCTGCACTAAAATCATCAACTGCCTGAGCAACAAGATGCAACCATGCCGTAGTTAAACACTCATCCTGAGTTTGGGGTAAGTCCATTTCAATAAAAAGACCTTGAGCTTGAGAAGACTTCATCTGTTCTTGTGTCATTGGTAACACCCTTACGCAACACTTTCAATTTACAAAAATCTTTCTAAGCCTTGCTATAAGCCATGTGACAGTTGCTGTAGTGTGACACCCCTCACCCATAAAAAAGCTTACGTGAGATAACTTAAGACGATATTTTAGCGCTGCAATTTTTATTACGAAAGAATCAGGGATCAGACCCCAAAAATATTACGATGTTTAAAGTTTTGTTGCCAACAGACACAAGGCAAGCAAACACTGACCTAAATTGGTGGAATATATACGATAATCCAGCTTTAGAACTGGCTTTTTAATCGACCACTGCTGTCAATTCACAGCAAGACTAGCGATCCTTTAGAGAGGTTATTCAATGTCTCATTCAGTCAAAATTTACGATACTTGCATTGGTTGCACCCAATGTGTCCGGGCTTGTCCGACAGATGTTTTAGAAATGGTACCTTGGGATGGCTGTAAAGCTGGCCAAATTGCATCTTCTCCTCGAACTGAGGACTGTGTGGGTTGCAAGCGTTGTGAAACAGCTTGCCCTACAGACTTTTTAAGCATCCGGGTCTACCTAGGTGCAGAGACGACTCGCAGTATGGGTCTAGCTTATTAACATCACAACAGTTGGGGGGCTATCCCCTATTTTTCTGTTTTTACAGTCTTTGAGAGGAAGCTTATGGCTTTCTCTTTTTTTTGAAAGGATGGTGCGGATGAGGTGACTCAGTTAGAGGGAATATAATCGATGCTTATAATTTGGTTAAACAGAGAGTTTAACGCTAATCTCATTTATTTTGATGTATGAAGGTTTACTGCACTCGTCCAGGCTGTCCCCGTCCAGAAAATCATGCCAGCGATTTGGACAACGAGAAAACCCGCAGGGAAGTGCAACAAAAATTTTGCATTACTTGTGGAATGCCTTTAATTTTAGACAGTCGCTACTTACCCGAACAATTGTTAGGTAAAGGCGGATTTGGGACAGCTTTACTGGCTTGCGATCGCCGATCTCCGAGTTTACGAAAATGTGTGGTGAAACAGTTTATGCCGCCATCAGACTTAACCCCGGCTCAATTAGCAACGGCTCAAAGCCTGTTTGATCGCGAAGCAAAGGTATTAGATCGTTTAGGTCATGCTCATCCTCAAATTCCTAATTTACTCGCTTATTTTCCCTATTCTGTTCCTGGTTGGCATTCGGCCCAAACCCAGCAATTTTTCTATATCGTCCAGCAATATATCGAAGGGCAAAACCTAGAAGATGAATTGGCCGCAAAAGGTCGGTTTACAGAAGCTGAAGTCCGAGATGTCTTAGAACAAACCTTACCGATTCTTCAGTTTGTCCATGAGGCTGATGTCATCCACCGAGACATAAAACCCTCTAACCTCATTCGTCACCACAAAACAGGAACCCTTTATTTACTCGATTTTGGGGCAGTTAAGGAAGTGACACAAGGGGCGGGTGGTGCCGGTCGTTCTACGGGTATTTACACCCCAGGATATGCCCCGCCTGAACAAATGCAAGGAAGCTCGGTCTTTCCCGCCTCAGATTTATATGCGTTGGCCGTCAGTTGCATCATGTTATTGACAGGCGTTGAACCCAGCCAACTGTTTGATAGTTTCAGTAATTCTTGGCAGTGGACGAATAAAGCCCAGGTTTCTGCTTCGCTTACGGCTATTTTAAATAGAATGCTATCACCTACTCCCAGCGATCGCTTTGGTTCAGCTACAGAAGTTCTCGAAGCGTTAAACTCAGGCTTGGTAGTTCCTCCATCTCAGTCATCTCCTCCATCTCCTACATCTCTGCCGTCTTCCCCATCTCCTACATCTCCTACATCTCTGCCGTCTCCCCCGTCTCCTCCATCTCCTCCGTCTCCTAAACCTGTGGTTTCACGTCGTCGAAGATTCTCTACAATAGAGTTACTAGGAGGTGCTGCATTCACGGGATTTGAAGCAGGTATCTTGTGGATGGGGTTAAGTGTTGTTCTGAATCCTGTTGCCGTTGTTGGGGTGACAACAGCCATTATTTTAGTGGGCTTAATGCTGGCTCAGTTTCGTCGTTGGATTGAAAAAACCGATTTAATCATTATTGCTGGAATATCTTTGGGTTTAGGGTTATGGTTGGTTCCCGGTTTGCAACTGATGACTCCCATTTTTATTGCTTTGGGTTCTATCGCAGTGACCGCTTTATTTCGTCTGATCTATCTTATTCTTTATCGGCTATTTTAGAATATCATTCTATTGAGGGATTGAATGTTGACGATCATGTAAATCGTTTTTGCTTTTCGGTTCGATAATTGAGTATTTTATATCTATTTTACAAAAAACAGAAAAATGTCAAAATCTCAAAAGAACGAAGCACTTATTTTAGGATTAGCTCTCCTAATTACAGGGGGAATCTTAGGGGGTTTATATTTACTCAAAGATAAGATATTCTCCCCTACCGAACTCAATGGTTCTCAACCGACAGTGACACAATCTCCTGATAGTACGGCTGCTAAGCCTGATTTAAGTCAAGGGGATAAAGTTTTATTTTCTCAGCCACCATCTGATGCAAAACAGGCTGGGGTTAACGCTTATGCCAATCAAAATTATCAGCTTGCAGTTGAACAGTTTGAAGCCGCTTTACAGAAAAATAAAAACGATCCCGAAACTCTAATTTATTTAAATAATGCACAAATAGGCGAGCAAAAAGCTGATCAGATTGCTGTTGCCGTTCCTATTAGTCAAGTCTCTACAGCAGCGTTAGAAATATTGCGGGGTGTGGCTCAAGCACAAACCGAAATTAATCAAACCGGTGGCATTAATGGAGTTCCGTTAAAAGTGATAATTGCAGACGATCGCAATAGTTCAGAAGAGGCAAAAAAATTGGCAGAAACCCTGAGTGAAAATCCCGATCTTTTAGGGGTGATTGGACATTTTGCCAGTACTGTCACTTTAGCGGCTGCACCGGTTTACAATCAGAATCAGTTGGTGATGATTTCAGCCACCAGTACTTCAACTCAAATTTCTAATGCCGGGGATTTTATTTTCCGAACCGTTCCCAGCGATCGCTTTACAGCCGATAAACTGACTCAGTATTTCATTCAAGATTTAGGATTAAGTAGAGCCGTCATTTTTTATAATGAGAAAAGTGAATATAGTCGCTCATTAAAAAATGAACTTACCACAGCAATTTATGGCGATGGGGGGGAAGTCGTCGAAACATTTAATGTATCATCTGAAAAATTTAACCCATTTACAGCTTATAATTCTCTAACTGAACAGCAAGCCGAAGCAATTATTTTAGTTCCTGATTCGGAGACAGTCGAAAAAGCACTGCAAATGGCTCAAGTGAACGATCAAAACTTACCTATTTTAGCCGGAGATAGTGTTTATAAACCCGACACTTTGAAAGTGGGTGAAGATGTCGCCCAGATGGTGGTTGCAGTGCCTTGGCATATTGAGAATAACCGTTCTTCTAATTTTGTGCGAACAGCAGACGAGTTGTGGGGAGGAGATGTGAATTGGCGTTCAGCCATGGCTTACGATGCCACACAAACCTTAATCAGCGCGATCGCCACTTCCCCAAGTCGTGACGGGGTGGCACAAGTCCTGTCTCAGTCGGGGTTTTCGACTCCAGGCGCAACCGGAAGCATTCGATTTTTACGTTCTGGCGATCGCAATCAAGCCGTTGAGTTAGTCACGATTCAACCCGGGACTCGTTCTGGTTTTGGTTATGATTTTGTCTTGCCCTGATCTCCATTTGTACCCCTTGAAAATTGCCCTGCACAACGCAATTAACTGAATAATTCTGCTTTTCAGACTGGAGAATATCCGATTACTCGTCGATTATTTGTAGTCATTAAACAAGATAGTCAAGTTGATCAAGAAGCAGGAGTTGCTTATGCTAATTTCTTATTAACTAAATCAGGACAAGACTTATTAGAGAAAATCGGTTTTGTTAGAATTCGGTAATTTAGTATTATATATTATTAAGAAAAATGTCAAAGTCACAAAAAAATGAAACTTTAACTTTAGTACTCGCTCTTTTAATTACGGGGGGATTACTTGGTGGCGGATATTTATTATTTTCTGATGTGTTCTCTGATTCTGGTTCAGAGGTTTCTCAACCCGGCGAACAAGGGACTGATAATATTAGTGAAAATAGAATAAAATTAAGTCAAGGAGAAACTCTCTTATTCCCTGAGTCTAAATCAGAAAATAAACAAGCCGGAATTGATGCATTTTCCGCTTCAAACTATCCCTTAGCTGTTGAGTCTTTTGATGCCGCTTTAAACAAAGATAAAAACGACCCAGAAACTCTAATTTATTTAAATAATGCTGAAATCGGCGATCAAAATTCTTATCAAATTGCTGTTGCTGTTCCAATCGGTGATATTCCCACTGTCGCATCAGAACTATTGCGCGGTGTAGCTCAAGCACAGACAGAAATTAATCAAGCAGGTGGCATAAATGGAGTGCCTCTAAAAGTTTGGATTGGTGATGATAAAAATGATGCTGAAGAGGCAGAATATATTGCTGAAACCTTGAGTAAAAATTCAGATATTTTAGGGGTTGTTGGACATTATTCAAGTGGTGTCTCTTTAGCTGCAAGTGTAGTTGATCAGCAGAATCAACTGGTTATGATTTCTCCGACGAGTACTTCTACAAAACTATCTGATGCGGGTGATTTTATCTTTCGGACAGTTCCCAGCGATCGCTTTGCCGCACATACACTTATTCGATACTTTTGGGATGATTTATGGTTAAGTAAAGCTGCAATTTTTTATAACGAAGACAGTGCATACAGCCGTTCTTTGAAAAATGAACTGATTACTGCAATTTATGTTGAGGACGGAGAAGTTGTAGAAACATTTAATCTGTCTTCAGCAGATTTTGACACGATTGAAGGTTATTTTGACTCTTATGATACCCTCAGACAACAGCAAGCCGAAGCAATCATTTTAGTTCCCGATACTGCTACTTTAAGAAAAGCATTGCAAATGGCATCAGCTAATGATCGAAATTTACCGATTTTAGCTGGAGATAGTGTTTACAGTTCTGATACCTTAGAAAAAGGTGAATCTGTCCTCGGGATGGTGGTTGCAGTCCCTTGGCATATTGAGAATAACCGTTCTTCTGATTTTGTACAAACAGCAGATCAGTTATGGGGAGCAGATGTCAACTGGCGAACGGCTATGGCTTGTGATGCAACCAAAACCTTAGCCGCCGCCATCGCTACTTCACCCAGTCGTGGTGGCGTTGCAGAGAGCCTCTCAGAGCCTGGTTTTTCTACCCCAGGTTGTACGGTCACCATTCGGTTTTTGCCTTCAGGCGACCGCAACCAAGCCTTTGAGTTAGTTACGATTGAACCTGGGACTCGATCCGGTTTGGGTTATGATTTTGTACCGTTGCGGTGAATACTGTTTGTACAGAGACACGATAGTCTCACTATAAACTGTAGCTATACTGTAAGAGTGTTGTAGCTTTGTCCTATCAAAACAATAATTATTTATTTGTCATAGATAATTTTGAGCTCCTCAATTCATCCCTTACCCAGGCATCGCCTATCACCTATATTGAGATGTTTTTTGTTAGCTCTATCTGTCGGTTGATGCGGAGACTCTCATAAATATTTATGATAACTTTATATTTTACATCTCTATTCATTACTCAGCAAACACTCTCGATCTAGCAGTTTGAAGTATACTTGAGTTTTGCTTGGTCTGATTAATAGGGATCTACGCTCATCGGAGGTTATTTATGGTAGAGCTACAAACTAGAGGACAATTAGAACGGACTCTTTCTCAAAAGATTCAAGCTTACTATCGGCAACAACTGGGACATCAACCCAGTAAAATTTCTTGTCAATTATTTGACAGCCATTTAGCAATTATTGTCGAAGATTCGATTACACCAGCAGAAAAATTGCTTGTTAAAGAAGGTAAAGAAGCTTTAGCTGAAAAGGTACGCTTTAGTTTAAACGATGCAACAAAGCCTGAACTTAAGAATTTAATTGAAGAAATTCTTTCTGTTGAGGTAACGGATCTTTTAACTGATGCAACAATAGAGACCGGTCGAACAGGAATCATTGCAGTCCTAGAAAATCCTCCTCAAGTTCGTAGCTCTAGCACTTCTTCTAAAGTACGGCGGAAAAATACGAGCCTGCAAGAATAAGCTTAGTTTAAGATGAAAATTTTGAAGAAAACATTCTGATGACTCTGGAAAACACAATCAGTTTTTTAGCATTGCTACCCAATAAGTATGATTTTACTCCCTTTGAGGATGAGGATAAAGGGCAAGCTCAAAACAATGCCAGATTAATTCATACTTTAATTCAGCAACAGCAATTTTTTATCGTGCCAGTTTAGGTTGCTCAATGAAAAAGATACCTAAAAAAGTCTTAGAAATGCAGATATCAAAGAAAATTCAGGAACTTTATCTGCGAGAACTACACCATCAGGTGGGATCTATTGTTTTGCACTTTTTTAACCAAGCTTTAATTATTTTAATCGAAGAATCTATTACTTTACCGGAAAAAAAACTCAATACTCAAGAACATCAAAAACTCGCAAATCATATTAGATCTGTTTTTGATCGGGTGATTCAACCTCAAATTCAAGCAATTGTTGAAACAACTACCGATATGGATGCTATAGATGTTCTCTGCGATACCACTCTTGATACAGGCCGGACAGGAATTATTATAATTCTGGAGCTAAAATCTAAAGAACTTATTTCAGTTTCATCCTAGGCTATCTCAATAGATTTAAGGTAATAAAGAAGCCTTCAGATATTGCCCGATTAAAACTTCTAAATCCGAAATTAGATACGGCTTACCAATATAATCATTAAATCCTGCCAGAAGTAACCGTTTTCGATCTTCAGGAAAAGCTAATCCAGTGGTTGCAATGACAGTTATTTGGCAAGTTTGCTGATTTTGTCTTAGATCGCGCAGAATTTCAAAACCATCAGTCTTCGGCAAAATAATATCTAACAGAATGAGTTGAGGTTGGTAAGACAACGCCAAAGGCAAAACATCATCACTTTCTGTTGTACCGATGACTTGATAGCCTAATTGTTGTAGCACATAAGTTAGCAAAAGTAAATTATCTTCATCATCGTCTACTGCTAAAATCCAAGGCTGTTCTCTTTGACAAAGTCGAGCGGGAAACCCTAAGTATTTTGAAGTCATCATACGTACCTTGCGTCATTAGGGACTACGAAACACTCCCTGAGTGGCGATCGCGGCACTCATGACGGATTGGGTCGCATAGCAGTTATTAGGTTATGTGCTTCGATGCGAGAGTGAGCCGTGTCATTCTCGGAAGGATTGCACATTAAGCTACGGAAAGTTGCTATCTTGATATCATACTACATAAATTTCATAATTTTTAAAGAATTCTGACTAAAATTAGATGATTTTTACAGAACTTTACCTAAAAAAGAACCTAGATAGGATGGCTATATAATATTTGATTGACCGAAATTATCTACTTATACTTAAAATTAATGTAACGCTCTATATAAATAAATAGAGCCTAAGGAATTATAAAATCCCTGAGGCTTTACTCAAAATTCAGCTAACTTCAAAGTTTTTTCTTGCATACAAATCAACAGAAGATGTGAAGATTCGATCAACTTAGATTAATTTATGCTCTTTTAGAAATCTATTTCAATCAGAAAAAACAACTTCTAAATTAGTCAAGTGCTTTCTTAACTTGATCTTTAGCATCTTCTACAGCGTGTTGAGCTTTGGCTTCACCTTGTTTGGCTTTTCCTTTAGCTTTATCTTCAGGATCGCCGGTGACTTCGCCCATTGCTTCCTGAGCTTTTCCTTCTAGATTCTTAGCGGTTGCTTCAGCCCGATCTTCAGTACTCATCGTAAAAAATTCTCCTAAAATTTGATTACTACTTTTAAGTTATCGTTCGCTTCTTTATTTGTACTCTACCTTCAGGGGGATTAAAATTTCAATTAAACTCTCCGATCAATATGAGACTCAAGATAGAGGTTAAGTCTAAAATATATATTTTATTATCTATAAGGAAAAAGAGATTATATCTCTATCAAACATAAAAAAGGGACGAAGAAATGCTTAACCCACTAAAAAAAATGATCGGATCGGTTAGTCAATCAATGACTTTTTTTAGCCTTCTGATTGCGGGAGTAGCAGTTTGCATCAATACTTTTATAATATCTCCTTTACCGGCTAATGCTGTTTCATTCAATTCAGTCCAAGGACTCATTGGGCTTGAAACTCCTGATGTTTTAGATCAAGCTTTAGATGGAATAGAAGGAAAAGTACAAAAAGATATTGGTACAACCCAACGCAAAGCGGGCGAATTTACCGGACAAACTGAAGGTGTACTTAACCAAGTTCAAGGGAAAGCACAACAAGATCTGGGTACAGTCCAACGCAAAGCAAGCGAAATTACCGGACAAACTGAAACTGAAGGTGCTCTCAACCAAGCTCAAGGAAAAGCACAGAAAGATATTGGTACAGTCCAACGCAAAGTAGGCGAAATTACCGGACAAACTGAAGGTGCGCTCAACCAAGCTCAAGGGAAAGCACAGCAAGATATTGGAGAAGTTAAAAATCGCCTAGAGAACGCTAGCGATAGTGCAGAAGATGCTGGTGATAATCTTTTAGATTCAGTGAAAAGTTTATTTGGGCAGTAAGGAGAACAGTCTCAATGAAAATTGAGTTTGTTATTTCTTAATCTCCATACTAATGGAAACTTCTCAAGTGAGTCTTGGGAGGTTTTCTATTATTTCTGAGTTGTGCTTGTAAAATTAGTAAAAGTTGTAAAAGGAAATTGAATAGTGAAAGGATTACGGGGTAAAAATGTATTGGTTACAGGTGCAACCTCCGGAATTGGACAGGCGATCGCAGTTCGATTTGCCACTGAAGGTGCAAATGTTGCGCTGAATTATCGAGGAAGCCGTGAGAAAATAGAAGATACCGAAGAGATGATCGATCGGCTTTGTCAGCAAGTACAAGGCTGTGGTGGGAAAGACTTACCTGTTAAAGGAGATGTCTCAAATGAACAAGATATCATCCGAATGTGCAATGAAGTGGTTGAAAAGTTCGGCAGTCTTGATATATTAGTGAATAATGCTGGAATGCAAACAGCCGATCCCTCTCATCAGGTTAAAACAGAAGATTTTGATCAAGTGATTACAGTTAATCTTCGAGGTTCATTTCTATGTGCCCGTGAAGCGATTAAGCACTTTTTAGAACAAAATCAAGGGGGAGTTATTATTAATGTTTCGAGTGTACATGAAATTATTCCTCGTCCTCAATATGTCAGCTATGCCATCAGTAAAGGGGGAATGGAAAATATGACCCGTACTTTAGCACTAGAATATGCTAGAAATAATATCCGAGTCAATGCGATCGCCCCAGGTGCAACCGCAACCCCGATTAACTCTTGGACAGAGGATGAAGAAAAAAAGCAAGAAGTTGAAAGTCATATTCCCATGGGTAGAGTGGGAACCTCAGAAGAAATGGCTGCAATTACTGCTTTTTTAGCCTCAGATGATGCCAGTTATATCACAGGTCAAACATTATTTATTGATGGTGGCTTAACGCTTTATCCTGATTTTATGACTCCTTGGTCTGCGGGAGAATAGTTTATTAATTTGTAATACGATCATCAAGAGGATTGATCCTGGTTTGTCAAAAAATCAGGTCTTTTATTTTTTTTGAGTAATTCTAAGTTATCTCACTATTGCTCTATCTCTATCCTGTGAAAGACGGTGATTGATAAAATATCTTTTACAATAATTCATGTAACTATTTTTATTCTAATTTACCACAAAATCCCAGTCGTTTTGGAAGAAATAGTAAGAGTAGCAATTATGATTTATTTTAGACATCCTTGGGTCAAAGTTTTCTATTGGATTATTGCTGAAGTGATACTCAATTTTATTGGTTTAGATGATTGGGCTGACTATAGCGAGTTCATTCTGAATAAAAGAGCTGTATTTTCAGAAGTCGCGATTGTAGAACAAAAAAATAATACTCATCAACCGATTAATTCAATCTCAGCTTTAACAACTACCGATATTAATATATCTCCAGATATTTGGGGATAAATTATTAGTAGAATTAGATTGATTAATCATCTAACAGAAGATTAAATCATTGCACCAGGGCAAACAAACTTTATTGATAACGGGTTAACTCAATCCGATACCGTTGCTTTTTCGTAATCCCAACTTCTCCTACTTCTAAACGTCCTTTGCCACGAACCGCTATTAAATCTCCGGACTTCACTTGATAGCTAGCTTGGCTAATATCTTTCCAATTCACTCGCACATCTCCCCCAGTAATGAAGTCTGCCATTTTACTGCGAGACATCCCAAACCCAGCGCTGGCGATCGCATCTAAGCGCATTGAAGCTTCCACAGTCGTCATTTCTTTCTTTTTAGGGGGGCGAATCTTGAGTTCACTCAGTTCGATCTGACGAGTTTTAACAGGGACTGAACGCACTTGAGTTAAATTCATTTCTAAAAATTCAACTAATTCGGGTACAACAATCACCTGTGCGCCCCGTTCTCCCAAGACAATAATATCACCTGTTTTTTCTCGTACAATTCCTGTGCCCAGCATCGCCCCCAGAAAGTCTCGATGAGTCGCGGTATCAAATAAGAAATTCCCGGCAATATCCAGCGCTGCAACTGCCAGATTAGACTGATCTAAGGGTAACTCAGAACGGGCGATCGCAATGCGTTGACGTTCTGCTTGAGGATATCCCCCACCCGCAATCAGTTGGACTTCTGTTAAACGGCTAAAAATTTGTTTGGACTCTATTAATTCCGGGGGCGATAAAAAATTTGTTAGAGTGACTTCCCAAGTTCTAATCGCAAGTTCTGCTTGATCGATAACCCGCGCTATACAATCTCGATTTTCTACACTTTGTAGCAGTTCTTCCCTGGGTAGCATCCGTATTTCATCTATAAGATTATATTAATTAAGTTTAGCAGAAATAATCAACCCATATCAATTTTAAACACCGATCAGTTTAGTCAATTCTTTCAAAAACGAAACCCTGAATCAAGTTTTTTACTCATACAGCATTTAAATCATTGACTCTTTCATATTATGGTTTCAGCTAAGAGGTAATTAGAATGTGATATTTTTGTCATCATTCTTCAGAGAGATCGTGGAGAAAAAGCGAGCAGAGTCTATACCAATAGTCATATTTTAGATAAGAAATATTAAGGGAGTTAAGTTTTCTCTAATAATTTATCTATCCTAGATGATAAGAGTTTTCTTTTAAAAAACAAAATTTAAAACAATCCAATTTAAATATTCGAGGTGAAATTGAGATAATGAAGCGATATCATTGTCCCTGCTGTGGGGAATCACTACTGGTTCATGTGAGAGGAAGTAGTCAAGTCGGATTTTGTTCAAACTGTTATCAAGAAATGCCCTTGATCGCTCAGCATGAAAATCTTGAGAAGACGCTGACAATAAGCTATGATTATCACTCTAATCTCTGGATTGATAATTTACTCAAAAAAAATGAAAATCTCAATGAGATCATCCAAAACTCTAGAGATGGAGTTTGGATCATTTCTCAAGATCAGTTGACTCTATTTGCGAATCAGAAACTAGCTCAAACTTTAGGATACACAATCGAAGAAATTCAGACCAAACCGTTCTGGACATTTATTGATGAACCCCATCCCATTAGTCAAGTATTGAATTCTAATCAACCCCTGACTCAACCCGAGGAATATGAGATCCAACTCCTTCATAAAGAAGGCTATTGGGTTTGGGTGAGGTTATGCCTGACATCCCTAATCGGTGAAGATTCTCAGTACCAAGGTTATCTGCTGCAAGTGTTTGATCTGACTTATCTCAAACAGATTGAACATCAACTGCGGCAGCAGAATAAGCGAGAAGAAGCCTTAAGTCGTATATTGCAAGTCACACGAAGTTCAGGGCGCTTAGAGACTATTTTTTCAGAAACAGTCGCTCAATTGGGTAATGTATTACCTGTGGCTTCGGTTCAAATTATGCAATATCAACCGACAAATAAAGCCTGGGTTAATCGAGCTGAATATCAGGATAAAATTAATCGTTTAAAAGGAAACTCTGATCTAGAAACCCCTTTAATTCCTACTGAATATTGCGATCAAATCTCTTCTAAGAAGATAACAGTTACGGATTTAGAAGAATGGTCACTGCCGCTAAAAATTTCAACCATTCAGTCGCAAAATTCAGAACTCGTCATTGACGACAAACGGGTGGAAGAATTTCTACAATACTGTCCGGGCGCATGGTTGCCTATTCCGTTGTATTGCGAATCTTCAATTTGGGGCTGTCTCAGCCTGGTGAGGGAAAGTCCAAACTACCATTGGCAACAAAGCGATCAAACTTTTATTCAGGCGATTGCAGATCAACTTTCAATTGCAATTTGTCAAGCTGAACTTGATCAACAGTTAGAACAGGCGCGTCTCAAATTCCAGACCCTATCAACCTTAGATCAATTGACTCAACTGCCAAACCGTTATTATTTTAATCAATATCTCGACCAAACCTGGCAGCAACTTTCCTATGATCAACAACATCTAACGATTATTTTGTGTCATGTCGATCGCTTTTCATACTATCAAAAGACATACGGCGATCGCAGTGCCAATGAATGTTTAAAACAGATTGCATTTATCATGCGTTCCAGTTTAACCCATCGGGATCAAATGGTTGCTCGCTATGCTCAGACTGAGTTTGTCCTGTTGTTGCCGAAAACTGAGTCCACTGAAGCGGTGAAATTCATCGAAACCTTACAAGTTGAAATTGAACAAATCACACATCATCCATTGACTGATTCTACAGAATTAATACCCAGTGTTAGTTTTGGGATAGCAAGCCAAATTCCTCGCTTGGGTTCATCTCCAAAACAACTGTTAGCAAATGCAGAGCAAGCTCTCGATGCTGGTGCTTCTCCATTGTGCAAATGTCTGTTAGTCTAGATGATCAAACAGAGAGATAAGCCGAAGATTGAGTAAAATATCCAATGACTGATCTTCTCACACTTTTCTCTCTACTTCTAGAAATCATGGATTTTTATCTCTTAAGAATCCCCCGAATTCCTAGAATCGTCGTTCAGACGATTATTCGTGGGGAGTGTCAATCGCTCCTAACTCGTCTAACTTTGAGTGAATGTCGAATTGACTTTGAACAAAAGGTTTATCTGCCAAACTTGCTAAACCGACTGCATCTAATAATTCAGACCATTCCATTTGTAACTCGGCATCATTCGGATTAGAGGAACGCAGTTGTGCTAATATTGCTAAAGTTTCATACCATAACCCTTTTTCTGCATACAGTTGTAAGCGCTCTTGTAGATTCGCCTCAGCTAAGCGAATTTTCTGGGCATTGCTCAATTTAACCCGTTGCACCCAACCATACAGCAGAGGATCGGCCGAAGGATCGTCCTCATTACAATTAATTGACAGATACCAACGATAATTTCGATTGGTCCCTAACTTGGGTAGATTATCTTGTTTAGAAAAATCAAGCTGAACAATTCCTGGGGTCTCATTACTCAGGGTAAATGACTGTTTATAAAGAGTATTGTCATTTTCATCAGTTAGCTCAAACTGAACAGGAGCGTCTTTGAGAATGAAGGGAACGTAATAGAAGAACGTAAGTTGATTGGAAGCGGTTCTGCCCAAAGTTGATGCCGGAATCAAAGCCGTCATCTGTTGAATCTCTGTGGAATTGGCAGGCACCGAACACCCAGGCCCGCGCGTACCGCCAGCTTCTCGTCGCCCAGGAATACCCCGTTTAGGCGGTTCAAACCCATTCCACTGAGTTTGAGTTAATCGACTCTCAGAAGCCATCCTCATTTCAGCTTGAATAGGTTGAGTCAGAGGGATCTCAAGCGGATTTGAACCCACAGGAGCGATCGGGTATGAATGAGTCTCAATAGAAGTCGCTTGTGCTGGTAGCATAAAGCTAGGTATAACCAGCAACTTGATGAAGTAAGCGATAGTCAAGGGGGTAAACGGCTTTAAATAACTTGTCCAAATCATGATGAACTCTGACTAAAATTTAATCGAGTGAATAGGGACGATAACTCTATTGTATCCAATGTTTCTGCAAAGCAAGTTAAACCTGAAATAATGCGGGAGAAAGTTAGCCAGGTGGATTCATCCCCTGGTAGAATACGGAAAGTTGGCGCGAAGCGTCTTCTGGGAAGTTGGCGCTTCGCGCGCGCATTTCCCGTAAACATTTTCCGTCTAGTGACACGCGGGATTTATCCCGTCGTCACATAAATCATTGTCCGTCTAATAGGAGGTGATGCCGGTTGTACGGATGTCAACAGCATTTAATCAGTCAATCGCAAGAGGTTACAGCAATTCTTGAGTACCTAGGCTCAGAAGCCAACAAGCTGACCAATTGTGGAATTTATTATTGCCGTCAAATGTGGTTTAAAGCTAACTACTTTGTCAAAAAATATGAGTTAGATGAGAAGCTGAAAAATCACCCTCACTTTAAGGCGATGCGTTCAGCTTGCGCTCAACAGACTTTGCATAGTGTAGTTGAATCTTTTGCATCTTTTAGACGGTTGAATAAGCTTTATAAGGAAGGACAATTACACTTTAAACCTAAGTTGCCGAACTATAGAAAGAAAGGAGGATTGGCGGTTGTCAGTTATCCAGCCCGATGGGTTAAGTTAATAGATGGACAGTTAAAGTTTTCGTTGGGCAATCAAGTAAAAGCATGGTTTGGTATTGACCATTTCTTGTTACCAATGCCATCTAATCAAGACTTTAAATCAATCAAAGAATACCGAATAGTACCCCGCAATAACTGTTTTTACATTGAGTATGTGTACAAACAGCCTGATGTTAAAAAGGTAGAGGCTAATGGTAATGTTTTAGGAATAGACCCAGGACTTAATAACTGGCTAACTTGTGTTTCTAATGTTGGCAAGTCGTTTATTATTGATGGACGAAAAGTTAAATCTCAGAATCAGTGGTATAACAAGCAAGTAGCAAAGTTAAAATCAGGCAAACCTCAAGATTATTGGGATAATCGGTTAGCACAATTAACTGAGAAACGTAACCGCCAGATGGGTGACAACATTAACAAAGCAGCAAGGTTCATGATTAACTGGTGTTTGTCTAATCAGATTAGCAAGATCGTTTTTGGATGGAATAAATTTAACAAAGATCAAATTAATATTGGCAAAAAAAACAATCAGGAGTTTGTACAAATTCCAACAGCTAGATTAAAAACTAGGATTAATCAACTTTGTGAACAATACGGAATTCAATTCACGGAGACCGAGGAAAGTTATACAAGCGCATCTTGCTTTTTAGATGATGATTTTCTGCCTAAATTCTGCGAGAAACCGGAAGGGTGGAAGGCTAAGTCCTTCGGACACGCTTCGCGAACAGGGAAGCGAGTTAAGCGTGGATTATATCGTAGCAGCAGGGGTAAATTGATTAATGCTGACTGTAATGGCGGGGCCAACATTTTAAGAAAAGTAGCGACACAGTTAAATTTAGATTTAACCGAGGTCGATAGGGCAGTTTTGTCCCCGCCTGCGCGGGGATGACGTGCCAAAGCGATATAGTTTGGATTCACTGTCTAAATCGTATCGTAAACGTTGTCGAGCGCGGTTATGTCCTTCGGACAGGCTTCGCCAACAACCCGCGTAACAACATCGTTTGAGAATCCACGCGGTTTCAACCCGTGGAGAAGTCAACCATTGACTATCGCTAATCCCTTTAACGGCAAATCCCACGCTATCAATTCCCAATCTTGGATTGAAGACAATTGTATGCTGCGGACGTAGAGTAAAGTGGCATTAATCGCTGAAGTCCTAGGGGAGTCCATTAATTATTGATTCATTTTGATCTGAAAATATGACCACTCGCATCCATCTTGACTCACCCACCGTTGTTGAACAGTCCCAAACTCTCGCCCGAACGATTCGGCCTATAGCGGTCTCGGCCTTACATGGTATGGCATCTGTTGGGAATGTTCTGTTTGCCATTGATAGCTTGCGGGGATTTTTACTAAAAATTGATCCCAAAACGGATAATACAACCGTGGTTAATCCCGAACTCACCCCTACATTTCTCGATGTTACGGGTTTAGCGATTGGGGAAGATACACTCTGGTATACCCAGGATAATACAGTTTACTGTTGTCCTCAAGGGGTTGAGGGAGAGTCGATTACAAATCTAGTCCCTCAACGCTTTGTTAGTTTACCTTATACTGCTGATGGTGTGGCAGTTTGGCAATCTGCGGTTTATGTCAGTTGCAGGCGTACGGGATATATTTATGTTTTTAACCGAGAAACGGCTCAAGAAATTACTCGGTTTTATGCCCCCGGTATTGGCATCGAGAATATTACCGCCCGCGATGAGGAATTATGGGTTTGCGATCGCCTGGAACAGACGGTATATTGTTTAGAACGGGGAACCGGTGAAGTTCAGTTTAGTGTGTTAACGCCGTTTGAGTCTCCCAGTGGACTTGCGTTTCATCCTCACCCCGAAACGGGGGAAGAGATTCTATATGTGGCTTATGCCGGGGATGAACATTATATTTTGGATAATCCTAATGATGATCCCCAATATCAACTGGGAAAACGCGATCGCACGTTTATTCATCCTCTGTCTTATCATTACAATCAAGCCGAACATTACGCCACATCCAACGGCTATTTGATTGAAATGTCTTATGTTGAGGAACTTGAACCCCTCGATGAGGTGCATTTAGAAGATGTGGAATGGCGTATTGCATTGCCATCGGACACCAAACGGCAGAAAGTGCGGGAAGTTTCTCCGATTGGGATGCCGTTTACAGAGGAAATTCAGGACGGCCAACGGGTTGCGGTATTTAAGTTTAACCCTTTAACTTCTAAACAACGGCGGATTTTTGGCTGGAAAGCATTGCTAGAAGTTCGCAGTATTAAGTATCAACTGACTCCAATGGATGTTGAGAATACGCCTCCTCTCCCCCCCGATTATAAAGAAAAGTATTTGGTAGATAATGATAATCTATCAATGGATTCGGGATTTGTTCAGGATGCAGCAGTAGCCGCAGTGGGAACAGAAACCAATATCCTGCGGAAATTATTGAGTATTCGTAACTATGTTTACGATCGGCTTTCCTACAGTTTAACGGCGCAAATTGAAACCCCTGATGTGGTTTTGCGACGGGGTGTCGGGTCTTGTGGGGAGTATGTTGGGGCGTTGTTAGCCTTGGGTCGTTTAAATGGCATCCCTTGTCGTACCGTTGGTCGCTATAAATGTCCCCCTCTGCCGGATCAAAAAAATCTACCCCTACAAGCAGAGTATAACCATGTTTGGTTAGAATTTTATATCCCTGGGTTTGGCTGGGTACCGATGGAGTCTAACCCGGATGATGTGGTAGAAGGTGGTCCTTATCCGTTAAGATTCTTTATGGGATTGGCTTGGTATCATGTCGAAATTGGTAAAGGAATTAAGTTTCAACGCCTGACTAATCAAGGAATGCCAGTCAATAAAGAACAAGTTTCTGTGGGGAACTTGGCAATTAATCATGTTCGATTTACGATCTTAGAGGAATTACCCGCTGTTTGATTTTCAGCTAATTTCGCTTCCCTAACCCCCTCCGCCCCCCTAGCCCCCCAATAATGGGGGGAACCGGATTCAAACTCCCCCAGATAGACCCCCCTCTGCCCCCCTTACCAAGGGGGGAACTCAGAAATAAAAGTCCCCCAATATTGGGGATTTAGGGGGCAGGGATTTAGGGGACGAGATCAATTGATTCATTGACTCAACTCGATCTATTTTTATTAAAAATTACAGCAATTAAGGACAAGTATAATGGAAGTTTCTCCTTTAAGTATTCTCGTTTTAACTGCTTTTGTTCTGCTGATTCTGATGACCGGTGGAATTGCTTATCTAACAGCCGCAGAATGGCGCGATCGCAGACGAGAAGACCGAGATAAAAAATTTCGCTAGCTCGTACAAAATGATAAAAAAGTAGTTTCCCAAACCAGTCTGGGTTGAGCATAACTTAACAAAGACTGTCGTGTTTTTTCTAACTGTTTTAGAACATGATAATATTCAATTTGAGTGTTTTGGGATTGCCAATAACAATGTTGTAAATAATCGACTAACCAAAGTTGAGTTTCTATCTCTAAGGTTTTACTAATTTCTTTTGCTAGCTCTAAAGCCACTCGTAAATTTTGAGGAGGTTGTTTTAGCTTTTCTAATAATTCAGCAGGTATCGTTTGAAATTGTTGCCAATCATGAATAGCTTTTCCGGGGCTTCCTTGTGCCATTGCCATCACTTCGGGATGAGCTAAAATTTCCCGATAATTTTGCTGTTGTAAAACTTGCTCTATAGCTGTTTGACTTAAACGATAAAAGGAGATTTTTGCACAACGAGAAATCAAAGTTGGAAGTAAAGAATCTACACTGGGTGCAATTAAAATAATCGTGGCATTTCCCGGTTCTTCTAAAGTTTTCAACAAGCCATTAGCAGCCGCTTCCCCCATTGTTTCTGCTTGTTCGATCGCGACTACTAACTGATTGGCTTCTAAAGGCGGACGACTCAAGAAACGACTCAGTTCTCGAATTTGATCTAAACGCACCTGTGGGGGAGATTTTCGCTTAAGTCCGGCTGTTTTTGCCGCCTCAGTGGTGAGTAATTGTCCTTGATGTAAATAAGTCGGTTCTACCCATAAAAAATCTGGATGGTTTCGTTGTTGAATCCGCCGATGAAGTGATGTTTGATCTTGTTTTTCGCTGTTATAAAATAGTAATTCTACAAAACATCTTGCCGCCAAACTCCGACCAATGCCTTCACTTCCTATAAATAAGTAAGCTGGAGCAATACGATTTTGTTTAACAGCCTGTATTAGTAGTTCAACTGCTTGAGGCTGTCCAATTAAAGGTGAAAAAAAGTTATTCATTTTGACTGTATTAATCAGTGGATCAATTGCAAAAAGTTATAAATTATATTAAAAGTATTTATTTTTTAACTTTTTTTTAACCCTGTCTATCTTCAGAATAGATTTTAGAAATGTTAGAATAGAATAGTGCCGATTAATATATATACCAAAATGATATTAAACTCATTAAAAAATGTCAATACTTTGGGAGACTGGGCTGCCTTAGGGATTCGCAAACATCTGAAAAAAATTATTAGCCATGAACCCGAAGTTCTGAAAGATAAAGATCCAGAAGAACTGCATCAAATGCGGGTGGGTATACGGCGATTACGCTCCGCTTTAAATGGATTTTCTCCGGTTTTAAATTCACCCGAATCTGTAACAGACCAACAAGTTGGAAAAGTCGGTCGTCGCTTAGGTCAATTAAGAGATTTAGATGTCTTACTGGAAGCTTTGCAAACTCAATATTACCCTAATTTACCAAAAAAAGAACAAAAAATTATAGAGCAATCTGTGCAATTTTTGACAAAACAAAGACAAAAAAAAGTAAAATTAGTTCAAAAAACGATAGACAGTAAATCATATAAAACCCTGAAACAAGACTTACAGCAGTGGCTCGATTTTCCTCAATATACTTCAATTGAACAACTACCGATTAATGAAGTGTTGCCGGATTTATTATTACCTCAAATTAGTCAACTGTTTTTGCATCCGGGTTGGCAAGCTGGACTGCAACAGTTAATCATTAATTCTAATTCATCCGATAAAAAGACTCATTTACCTCAAGAAGTTGTTGAACAAATCTTGCTCAATCAGGGATATATTTTGCATGATTTACGTAAAACAGTTAAACGAGTTAGATATCAAATGAGTTTGTTTACTGATTTTTATGGTGATACTTATGGCGCTTATTTGCAGGATATGAAAGCCATTCAAGACTATTTAGGAGAGGTTCAAGATAGCGAAGTTTTAGAAGCGACCCTAACAAAGGTGTTAAAATCAAATATAGAAACAAAACTACCTCAATTAGCGGTTTTACTCAGAGAGAACCGTTATCAAGCTTGGCACAAATGGCAATTGATGCAGCGCCGATATCTCAATGCAGAAATTCGCCAAAACTTCCGTTCTACGCTGTTGCATCCTACCCTTGAATCCAGTTAAGCCAGACCTAAAATCCTATTATTGAAGTTTGGATAATTTCAGTCCTTTTACTTTCTACTGTCTGCCCTCGTATTGATGAAATGATTAATAAAATTTTGTTTAAAAAAAAACTGTCAATTATCGCTTGTTTTTATTTAATTTCTGCCACTGCAAATCCGAGTTTCAGTCAGACTTTAATTCATCCGTCTTTAACCGCTTTATCTTCTAACTCGATTGCCCTCAATCCCACCGATTTAAACACTATTGCCAGTGAAATTACAGTGCGAATTGATGGCCCTCGCGGGGGGTCTGGGGTAATTATTGAAAAAAAAGGAAATATTTATTATGTCCTCACGAATTGGCACGTTGTCAACCGCGTCGGAGAGTATGAAATTATTACACCCGATAGCCAACGTCACAAAGTTTACTATAGTTTAATCCGACAAATTGATGATATTGATTTAGCCATTATTCCCTTTGAAAGTTCTCAACGATATCCTGTCGCAACCGTTGCAGATTCCAATGCTGTTGACATCGGCAGTCCGATTCATGTAGGCGGATGGCCTCGTTCTGGAAGTACTTTAGGACAACGATTATTTCTGAGTACAGAAGGAATATTAACCCGTCGTCAATCTCCTCGCAATGGCTATACTTTAGTCTACACAAACTTAGTAAGAAGTGGCATGAGTGGCGGCCCAATTTTAAATGAAGCCGGTAATTTAATTGGGATAAACGGGTTAGTTCAGTTAGGGATTAATCGCAATCAAATTGTCTCAGCCGGGATTGAAATTAACCGTTTTTTAAATTGGCGAAAAACAGCCACTTTGCCCACCATTCCAACTCTACCAACAGCAACACCTAAAACAGAGTCTTCAACAGTCACAACCAGTTTACCCCCAGCAACGCCGCCTCAAAATTCTACTCCCGCAACGGGTGATTTTTTACTGGCAAACAGTCTGCGGGAGAATTCAGGGGAAGTGATGGCATTACAAATTGTTTCAGATTATATCGTTAGCGGAAATAGTAACGGTAGTGTGGGATTATGGAGCTTGGAAACAGGAGGACTTCGACGTAGTCTTTCTGCCCATTCGGGGGGTGTGAATGCCTTAACGGTGAGTCAAGATGGTCAGATGTTAGTAACTGGGGGAGAAGATGGCACGGTTAAACTGTGGAATTTTGCAGCCGGTTTAGACTCAGGAGAATTTCCTTTACTGCATACTTTAAAAGGGCATTCTAACGCGGTCTTATCTGTCGCCATTACTCCTAATTCTCAAACCATTGCCAGCGGCAGTTGGGATAGTACCATTAAAATTTGGGACGTGAATACTGGAGAATTACGACAAACCCTTGCCGGACACTCTCAAATGGTCAGCGCTTTAGCTATTAGTCCTGATGGTCAGATTTTAGCCAGTGGTAGCAAAGATAGTACCGTAAAATTGTGGGATATGGCAACAGGCCAACTGATTCAGACGTTAAAAGGACATTCTTTAGCGGTTTTATCCATTGCCATTAGTGCAGATGGGGGGTTGATTGCGACTGGAAGTGCAGATGGAAGCGTCGCGTTGTGGCAACTCAATACTGGCCAACCGATACGCCGCTTTCAAGGTCATACAGATGGAGTGTGGTCTGTTGATATCAGCAACGACGGTCAAACTTTAGTCAGTGGCAGTTGGGATAAAACCGTTAAACTTTGGAATTTAGGCACAGGGGAGTTACGAAGTAACTTAACAGGTCATCCGAGTTATGTCAATGCTGTGACTATCAGTGCTGATGGCAATACAATTGTCAGCGGGGGATGGGATGCTCAAGTAAAAATTTGGCAAAAACCTTGAGTTAGCCAATAGATTGAATATTTAATAAAAATAATCGGACGGCTTCCTTTAATCTCGCCTCAAACTTCATCGGGTATAAAACAGTATAAACCTGAAGTTGGATTGAGTTGAAGCCGCCCACGAGTCTCACATATCTGTCGATAGTATGAGGCTGGGATAGGCTGGGAAAGTCTAAACTAATGACTTAGGCTTTCGATGAGTTGAACCGCTCTTTAAAGTACAAGAGGTGTATGCAGGATTTCGATGAAATATCGAAAATTTGTCTAAAATTAACAGACTGCTTATAAACTTTAAAGAGTTTTAACGGTCTATCAGTTAGTGAAATAATCTACTAGATTGTTCATCAAAGTATCTGCCTAGTAAATCGGCACCATTATCACCCATTTCTAACAATCTTTGCTGAATTGCATAGAGAGCTAACTGAGAAGGCTTTGCGTGCCCCCTTTCCCAACGATTGACTGTTTGAAACGATACACCCAGTTGAGCAGCTAATTTTTCCTGAGACAGACCCAGACGCTGCCGTAGAGTACAAATGAGGGTTGGAATTTCTGACTGAATTTTAACGAACATAAGCCCAGTGGATTTTCTAAAACAATAATGACAACCGGGAATACAAGCTAATAATAAGTCCTCTATTTAATTGCTTGTATTGAACAAAATTTTTTCTGTGCTCTCTTTAGAGGACACTTTATAGTATGACTGAATTTCTGAATAAACAATAATGATAATATTCCACAATTTGAACTGTCACAACCCTGATTTAACACCTAATTAACTCCGGTATAATACAGCCCAAAATACTCATTTAGAGTTAATACAAAATGTCAAATTTAAATTAAGAAATAATATTAAAGTTAAAGATCATTTACATTATTTAATCTTAATTTAGACCTAATTCTGATAACTAATCAGTCTTTAGAAATAAATTCTGTCTCTTAGGGAACAAAATTTATTAATTATGGTCTAAGCATAGCATTTTTAAAATAAAAAATTTTGATGTGAATAAATATAGAGATTTAGGAAATATTGATTAAACAGGGATAGACAATTAATCTTTCGTGCAACAAAACACAGGGAACTTAATCAAATCTGTCAAACTCATAACTTTTGTGAAGAAAAATGCACACAGTTTAAAAAATTAGACATAATAATTACAGCAGAATTGGGCTAGAGATCGATCGCTCTCTAACCCTCGGTAGCAAGAACATTCATTTTTGCTGTTTAATTTGTGAACTGCTCCCTAAAGCAGAACGGTGTTAGGGGCGCAGGTTGCTACCCTATCCGAAAAACCTAGTTTCAACAATAACATGAAATGGGTTAAGCCGTTTAACAAGGTGTCAGGTTTTTACCGTTTCCCTGACAAGAGCGATGTTAAAAGGGATGGGAAACCATCCAATAGAACAGTCTGATAACATCGACATCATTATTATTGAGTTAACTTAAAAGCTCAACCCATTTCTCTTATTTAAACTTTGCGGCTATCATGGGAAACTATACTTTTAGTATAGCTTCCTCACGCCTGTGAATCCGAAACCTTCTTCTGACTCTAGTCCGGTTGACCCCAAAATTGTCCAACTTGAAGCTCGGCTCAACCGTCTTTACAGAGCTGTCAAGCAGCTTCAGCGGCAAGTTAATCAACAAACCCAGTCACCTCAGTCCGTCACCCCAGACTTTCCTGTCGCCTCAAAAATCCGATATGCAGGAGTGGGTTTTCTATTAGGAATTGGATTACTAATCAGCGGATATTGGCTCGTTTCAACACCCGATTTTAGAGCAAAAATCTTAGATTTTAGCAAAATCATTACAAGTCGGAAGCCATCGGCTTTTAGCTCTATTTCTCCTGCCATTCAATCCCAGCCGAAGCCTCAACAAAAACCTGATTCTTTGGAATGGATATATAATGTAAAAACCAATCCCAACTTCAGCTATAACTTAGACTTACAATCCATTATTAATAGAATTCTTGAAGAGGTAGAATCAGAGGGATTACCCACACCCAATTTATCAATTCATTTGATAGATGTCAAAACTCAAACTTTCGCAGAGTATCGTAGTCAAATCCCTCGTTTTCCTGCTAGTATTACTAAGCTATTTTGGATGGTTGCGCTTTATGATCAAGTCAATCGAGGACAGTTACCTGCTGATGCTATTAATTATACGCCCGAATGTCAAGCCGATATTTGTCAACTGATAAAAAAGTCAAACAACGAATCAGCCAGTCGAATTTTGGATCGAGTTACGAGTACCTCTTCTCTTGCAGAAGAACAAGAAGAATCTTTTGAAAAATGGCTAAAAAAACGAAACTCAATTAATCAATTTTTTCAGGAAGCTGGATATCAAGATATTAATATTAGTCAAAAAAACTTTCCCCTTCCTTACATAAACATGGAAAACCCAGAACATTGGGATAAAAAAATGCGAGGAGAGGATGCAGTACCGATTAGAAATCTAATTACAGCGGCACAAACCGGACGATTAATGTATGAAATTGTAACTGAGCAAGCTATTTCCAAATCAGCCAGTCAGAAGATGTTAAAATTATTAGAACAGAATTTAGATCCTCAAGTTTGGCAACAAGAAGAATCTAATCCTATTGCAGGTTTTCTTGGAGAAGGTTTAGTTAATACTGAAGTTCGATTTGCTTCAAAAGTCGGTTGGACTTCTTCTACTCGCTTTGAAGTGGCTGCCATTACTTCCAAAGATCAACAAGTTTCTTATATTCTTACAGTTTTTGGACACGGCACCCCCTATGCTAGCAATGAACAAATATTTCCGACAATTTCTCGTTTAGTTTATGAAAATATGACCAAAAAAGAAAACTAAGTATTAAGAAGAGACTGGATTTGATCGACTCGTTGATTATATTGATCTTCTGGTAAAACTGCTAATGAATTTTCTAAAGAAATAGACTGCTTCAAATCAATCCAAGAACGACAACCATGGTAACTCGAATGATTAGGAATTAATATGGATTGAGGCAAGATATAAGTTCGTAATAGTAACAGATATAAGGGCTGCTGAGGTTTATAATTGAAGCGATCGCGTCCCCACTGATTTGTCCAAATATGAAAAGATTCAAGCTGAGGAATAATCGTTTCTGCCTGGGAAAAATCTAAGGGTAAAATATGGGTAATATCTGCCCAACTACTAATGTTAATTTCACCACTGGGACTGCCTGAATCTACTGTTTTAACTCCAGTTGCATACTCTAATTTTAACAAATTAGGATTTTGATGTTCGACTGTAGGATAGAGTAAAACTCGACGATGTTTAACAGAAAAATTACCCCCTTGCTCGCGAATTCCACCCTTACGAAGTAATAAAATCATCTGTCCTTCTTCTAAGGCTTTTACTGCCACAGTCCATTCCTTGAAAGCATGACAGATGCTTAAATTATTAGTCACGGGTAAATGAGTTTGTATTTGTGTCATCACTTTTTCCTCAAAACGATAAAATATTAAAGTTGACAAGCGTGAAATGTTGATTATGGAAACTCGATCATTAGGTACATCTGATATTCAAATTACCCCTATTATTATGGGGACTTGGCAGGCAGGAAAAGCCATGTGGACAGGTATTGAAGACAAAGATACCATTCAGGCCATCCGCACTGCTTTTGAAGCCGGAATTACCACCGTTGATACGGCAGAAATTTATGGTGAAGGACATTCTGAGCAAATTGTGGCTCAAGCCTTATCAGATGTGCGAGATCAAGTGGTTTACGCCACTAAAGTATTTGCCAATCATTTAAAATATAATCAAGTTATTGAAGCTTGCGATCGCTCTCTTAAAAATCTTAATACAGATTATATTGACTTATATCAAATTCACTGGCCATCTGGATTCAAAAATACTGAAATTGTGCCGATAGAAGAAACCATGAGTGCCCTAAATCATCTCAAACAACAGGGTAAAATTCGGGTGATTGGTGTTTCTAATTTTTCTCGTACTCAACTGGAAGAAGCGGCTCAATATGGCAGAATTGACAGTTTACAACCCCCTTATTCTTTGTTTTGGCGTAAGGTAGAAAATGATGCCATGCCCTATTGTATTGAAAACAATATTTCAATTTTAGCCTATTCTCCTTTAGCCCAAGGTTTATTAACCGGAAAATTTGGTCCCGACCATCAATTTGAGGAAGGAGATCATCGCGCTAAAAATAAGCTTTTTTATAAGAAAGATAACTACAAACGAGTACAACAAGCCCTAGAAAAACTCCGTCCCATTGCTGAACAAAAACAATGTAGTTTAGCACAACTTGCTATTGCTTGGTTAATCGCTCAACCTCAAGCTCATGCTATTGTTGGCGCACGTCATCAAACTCAAGTTAAACAAAATGCTCAAGCCGCAACTGTACAACTTTCAAAGGATGAATTAGCTGAAATTGATCGAATTGGGCAAATCGTTACTCAGCATTTAGATGATAGTACAATTATGTGGAATTTCTAATTAAACTAAGATAGTTAATGAGTATTCAACATAGGCTTCAAGCAGTCAAGCAATCGATTAATCAAGGTGATTTAGAGGAAGCTTTAGAACGTTGTCAAAAGCTTATATCTGAGTTTCCGAGTCATGCAGTTGCTTATACTTTGCTCGGGAATATTTATGAGCAGCAAACAGAATATGGGCTAGCGATGGAAGCCTACCGAGAGGCGATCGCCACTCAGCCTAATTATGGGGAAGCCTATGTTTATTTAGCCCAGCTTTCTCGTGATGTAGGCTGGATAAATGAAGCGGCATCTTATTATCAAAAAGCTTTAAAACTACGGTGGAATTGGCCAGAAATTCACGATCATTATGGTTTAGTTTTACATCAACAGGGTCAAATTAAAGCCGCTATTAAACATCATCAAGAAGCCATTAAACAAAATCCAGGTTATGTTGAAGCCTATCTGAATTTAGCCCTGAGATTAAATCAGCAAGGAAGAACAGAACAGGTTATCAAACTATTAGAAGAAACGATATATCGATTTCCTGATTGTGCGAAAGCTTACTATAACTTAGGGTGCTTATTGTTGCAGCAAAATCAAGCAGAATCAGCTTTTAGTTTATTTCAAACTAGTCTAAGACTTGAGCCTAACTTTGCTTTAGGGTATAACAATTTAGCTCAAGCATCAATAGCATTAGGAAACCCAACAGCAGCCATTTCAGCTTATCAGAAAGCGATTCAAATTGATCCTGATTTACCCACTACTTATCATAATTTAGGCAAAATTTGGCAACAGCAAAATCGGCATGATAAAGCTATTTTATATTTTGATAAAGCGCTGAAAATCTATCCAGATAATTTATTAATCTATGGAGATTATGGCTACTCGCTAATGGCGCAAGGAAAACTAGATGAAGCGATGATTTGTTTGCAAACTGCTATTACAATTGAACCCAAATGGGTTAATGCTTTTTGCGATCGCTTTAGTTGCCTTTCCATAGCAGATTATCAAGAAGATAAATTATTATGCGCTCAAATTGCCTGTAGTCATTTTCTGCAAAGTTTACAACAATTTGATATCACTGTTTCTAATACTCTAATTTATCAACAACTGGCTCAAATTTATTATTATTGTGGCAATGTATTATTTGAATATGGTCAAAGAAAAGCCGCAATTTCTTATTATCAAAAATCTATTCAAATTCAACCTAATGAAATTATATTTTATTTAAAATTAGCTCAATGTTTAGTCGAACAAAACCGCCCTCATGCAGCCTCCGCAATTGGCTACTTTGCTCAAAATATTACTCATTCATCCAAACAACACCAAACAGAAATAAACTTTTTACTAGGATACTGTTGTGAACAACAACAGCGTTATCAAGCTGCCATTCAATATTATCATAAAGCTTTAGAGTGCCAGCCGCAAATTCATGTCACTTCACGGAGTGAAAAGCCATCAATAATAGATATAAAAATAGAGTATAAAACAGAGGAAAAACCAGAAAAAAAACCACCTAATAATATTATATTTTCTACTTTAGAATGGCTGAAAAATAATCAGTTAGAAAAATACTATTTTTCCATTAAATCAGTGAAACTGGATCGACAATATCCAGCATCTGACTCTCCAGCTTGTGCCGGTTTAGAATGTAATACTTGTGTTCATAATATTTTTCAACAATTAGAATTAATTCATTTAGGAAATAATATTTCTATAAACTCTAAAAAACAGCCACTTTATTGTGAACCTTTGAATCAATTTGTTGCAGTTATTCCTCAAGGGAAAACTTGGATTACTCCTCAAATTAACTACTGGAATGTGTGTAAAGCGATCGCTATTATTACTCCAGATCATCAATTATTAGCAGATGTTTCTCGAGACTATCCCGGACAACTTCCTGGATGTTCGAGATATCATCCTAACCAACATCAAATTTTTCAACAAAAACAATTGCCATCGCTGCAAAAAATTGAGGGATCTGTTGCTGTTTTATCCGGTTTATCAGGACATATTTATTTTCACTGGATGGTGGATATTTTACCTCGAATTGAATTATTAAAACGTAGTGGAATTAATCTCAATAAAATTGATAAATTTCTGGTTAATAGTATTCATCTTCCTTTTCAACGAGAAACATTAGAAAAACTAGGAATTCCGCTGCATAAAATATTAGAAAGTGATCGATTTCCTCATTTACAAGCCACTCAGTTAATTGTTCCTTCTTTTGCCGGATATTTAGGTTGGTTAGAACCTTGGGGAATTGAATTTCTCAGAAAGACATTTTTAACAGCACAAATTAAAGCCAAATATAGTTATCCTAAACGAATTTATATCAGCCGAAACAATGCCAGACACCGTCGGGTATTAAACGAAGCCGAAGTGATGGAAGAATTGAGGCAACATGGCTTTATTTCAATTCAGTTAGAATCCCTTTCTTTTACTGAACAAGTGGCTTTATTTGCCCAGGCTAAAGTGATAATAGCACCTCATGGCAGCGGTTTAACCAATATTGTCTTTTGCCAAAATAATGCTAAAGTGGCTGAATTTGTTTCCCCCCATTATAATCGACATTATTATTGGGTGATTAGTCAATATTTAGGACTTGAACATTATTGTTTAACCGGAGAAGCATTCCCTTGCTACCCTATTCGGACATTAATGTATCAAAATCCCTTAACCGAGGATATTTGGGTAAATTTAACAGACTTAAAACAGCTTATACAAGTGATGCAACTCAGCTAAAATTATAAAACAGTTAACCACAATCCCAATTATATAAAATATCGCTAAAGTTTTTTTGCTTTAAATCTGAGGGTTTAATAAAGAAATTACAGACTCCTGAATCTCCCCACATAATCTCTTCTTCTGAATCAATTTGTAGGAGTAACTCGTAAGCTTCTTCTGAATTGCCACTACTTTCACGAGGATCCTCTTGAACAAAACAAGGATATCCGCCTAACTTATGACCACAAGAATTAAACAAATCATCATCTTCATCCCACTGTTCATCAATATAATCAGCTATTTTATTTTCTAATTGATCTCCGAGTAACTCTAAACAGCGATAATCATGAGGGCTAATAAATTCGTACTGATGAGAAAACTTGAGACAATAACATTGGTTAATTGAATTAATCGGTAAATCTTCAGGTTCAGGAAGAAAGCTGAAATCCTGAATTAAGTTTTTAGGACTTAAACTCGGTTTTTCAAAATATAAAACCCGAAAGCCATTTTGTTCCCTCAGTTCTGAAAAATCCGCTCCATATAAGCCATCATCAGCAATATAAAATTGTAAGATTCCTTTTTGAGGAAATCCTTCTAAAGGGGGAAGTTCCAAGAAGTTAATTTGTGCTAAAAGATAGAGATACTTGCCGTCAGCAGTTCGAGGATACTCAATCTTTTTAGGAAAATAGGGAACCCCACCAAACTTACTTTGCCATAATGTCACCTCGTCACTGGGTTCAATTTCAATTTCGACAAAAGGCTTAATGGTTTTTTCCAGTTGAGGGCGATAAGCTTCTAAGTTCGGCGGCAGATCGAGAATAAATTGACGGCTCATTTTAAAATCTTTATGATAGGTAAAATAGACGTAACCTATCCACTAAATTATCATTATTTTGCCATGACGGATCATGTAATTTATGATGGAAATTGTAATCTTTGTGTCACCTTGGTTCAATTATTGGAAAGCTTAGATCAAGGTCAACAATTTCAGTATATTTCCATGCAAGATCAAGGAGGACTCAGTCAATTTGGACTGACATCCACAGATTGTGAATTGGGGATGATTTTGATTGATGGGGACAACCCAACTCGTCGTTGGCAAGGGAGTGATGCTGCGGAAGAAATTGGTAAACGTTTACCGGGTGGTGATATTTTTGTTACAGCCTACCAGACTTTACCCGGTTTAAAATGGATGGGCGATCGCATTTATGAACAAATCCGCGATCGCCGTTATACTATTTTTGGCCAGCGTTCCAGCACTTATCAATCAGCTTATCCCAGTTATTGTACTAGTTGTAATCAAAGGGAGGGGGAGACAAAGTAACTAGAAAAAATACAGGTTTTCAGCCCTATTGCAAGAGTGCCTGTTTCCCCTCATACCCCATAACTTCTTTTAAGCTAAAGGCGCTTGAACTAAGCCTGCCCCCACATCAAGGGGATCAAAACCGCTAGCAAGGCGATCTAATTTAGCTTGACCCACCAGTAACGCACTCAGTTGATACATTGGCACTGTATTGCTGATGGATAACAACTTCTCGCCCCATAGCGCAGCAATTCCAGCCACGTGAGGCGTTGCCATACTGGTTCCTGTCAATTCGACATATCCGCCCCCAGTCTGGGCTGAGTAAATATCAACCCCAGGGCCAGAAACATTCGGGCCAGTATTAGAGAAATCACCCACAGTCAAGGCATTGTGAGGTTCTCCTGCTGTTTGCAGCGCCCCCACAGACATAATCCCATCTGCCGCCGATGGGGGGGCAACAGCCACTTCGTAGTTGGGGTCAATGTCTCGTTTACTTTCATTGCCTGCGGCTGCAATCATTAATGTCCCTTGGAAAAATGCCCCTCGGGCTTTTGCTAATTCCGCTAATTTCTCAAACAAACGCACATTTGCCCGATAGTCTTCTAAGGCCAGGGATGTGGCTAAATCAACCGGATAGCCATTCTCAACTAACCGCTTCACTAAGCCCGGAAAATCTAACCCAAGGGACATCGAGATCACGTGTGCCCCTTGTTGCATTGCCCATAAAATCGCTTCATAAATTTGTTGGCTTGAACCCCCCCCTTGTGACCCCAGCACTTTACCAATAATTGCTTTTTCAATTCCTGGGGCTACCCCAAACCGATAACCATTGACAACCTGTCCAAAGATAGTGCCAGCGCAGTGAGTCCCATGACCGTTAGCATCTCCATCTCCTTCTCCCGTAAAATCCTGTTGTACCAGTTGAACCCCTTTAAACGCTTCATGACTGGCATCAATTCCGGTATCGAGTACAGCCACTGCGATCCCTTTACCGCTATAGGGACTATTAGCCGCGCCAGTCACTTCAACGCCCCAGGTTGTGCCGCTTTGGGTTCGGGCTTCGGCTGTGTGAATAGCGGTGGGTTCAATCAGTTTGACTGGCATAGAGGGGGCAATACTGACTACCTCAGGGTCGCGGCGCAAATCTGCAAGTTCAGCAGTATTTAACTCCTCAGTTTCTACGCGCATTCCAAACCCTTGGACTGCTGAGACTCCTCTGATGCCAAGGGGAAGCGCCAGAGGGCTAGATGAACGTCCAGAAAAAGGATCGCCCAAATCTGCCTGCATGGTATCACAGAGAATAATATATTGACCTGTTTTCATTGGATTAATTCAACTCCAAATCTTAAGGGTGTCCTAGAATCAACATCAAACTTGAGAATGGTTATTCCTCCGTTCGACATCAATTAGGATACTTCATTATTAATTACGTTCGATCAGCTGATAATACAGGAGAAATCGAAAAATATAAAAAGATTAAATATAAAGCTAGGGATTCTAATCAATCCCAATCAGGAAAACTGATGAGCGTCCAGATATTTACTGGAGACAAAAAAGTGAAACTATTTCGGGTATCTATTGATAGATGTTATTTATCTTAAACAACATTCAGGATAGATTGTGAAGAAGGAATATCAACCCTGAGTATGGATTAACTGTATTCAATCTTAACAACCTATCCTGATTTACTGAATACCTAAACTCAATTTAATGAGTGTCTCAGAAGACGATTGATTTTAAACTGAGTTAGAAGGTTTAATTTTTAATTCACATCTTCGCTGGCTTTGGGTTGAGTCGTAAAACTCGACTGACAACCTAGTCATAAGTTCCTGTATTTAACCGGAAGTCTCCCTCTTGTAAAATAGAAGCCGGTGGAGTCACAGTAAATTCATCGAGATAAGACTCAAGGGTCGCCTTCATTTTATCCGTTAACCCAGGCATTTCTAAAACATCTTCAACAGAGTCAAAGGGTTTTTTGCTGGTATTCTTAATAATCATTTGGCCCAGGGTGGGATACATTCCTCGGAATTCTCGAAACTCCCGCAGAGAACTATTGTTTAAATCAATCTTATTACCGAACTCTGCTAACTTTTCATCAGCACGGTTTCTGCGTTGTTCTACCGCTAAAATGGGTGAAACAACAGGAAATTGACTAAAACTTAAGGAGCTAGCATTGGCTGTTTCTACACCAATCGATCCTAAACAACTGACCCATAAGATCAACATTGCTAGTATACAACCGAATCTTTTCATTAAATTTTTTCTCCTCATGAACATAAACAACATTTTTCTTCAATTCTCGTGACATTCTTTTTTAGCAGCAGTGAAACTCATCGCAGGAGTCAAACCCCGACCAATGAGCTACCCTAAACTGTTGCATCTACATCATAATACTGTAGAGTTGACCCTCCCTACGAATTGATTTGTAGGATTAATCGGTTAAGCAACATGACTAGAAACCAAAAGGGATGAGAGAAAATCGGAAATATTGCTGATGTAGATGTGCTTAACTGATTAGAAGGGCTGAAGACAGCAACAAGTCTTACGGTGGCGATGCGTAAAGCCCCCGCGATTTATCCGGGGGATTGCTCTGGGAGGGAGCCAATTTTAATTGGCGGCGGTTCTTAACTTTGTGCTATTATGGTTTATCGTAAGCGTCAAAGATAAATTATGCTCGTATATGAGATGAAATTGCAAGGAACACAAAGCCAGTATGGTC
This sequence comes from uncultured Lyngbya sp., assembly GCA_964401105.1. Classification (GTDB taxonomy): domain Bacteria; phylum Cyanobacteriota; class Cyanobacteriia; order Cyanobacteriales; family Microcoleaceae; genus JAAURB01. The sequence goes on from CAYNXM010000225.1 coordinate 38,903, forward strand.
AGCTAGACGAAGCTATCCGTACAGGTCGGTTTGTTCGCAACAGCATCATCAGAGCATGGTTAGACGGTCAAATCAAAAGTCGCAATGATGCCTATAAGTACTGCAAAGTACTGTCAGACAATCCAGAGTTTCCTTGGGTATCGAGGTTAAACTCAATGGCACGACAGGCACACGCAGAAAGAGCCTGGGCATCAATTGAACGGTTTTATCGGAATTGTCGGCAAAAAATACCTGGCAAGAAGCGGTGCGACCCTGCGGCTTTACAAGCCGCTAAGGAACGCGCACCAAGACAAGGTTTCCCAAAGTTTAAAAAGTATCAAGTTAGAGCGTCTGTTGAGTACAAGACATCAGGCTGGAAATTATCCTCAGATAGGCGTTATTTAACGTTTTCAGACAAGTTTCAAGCGGGTACATTTAAACTTTGGGGAAGTCGAGATCTACACTTCTATGACCTCAAACAAATTAAACGAGTTAGGGTAATTAGAAGACACGACGGGTATTATGCTCAATTTTTGATAGACCATGAACGGGAGGAGAAAAAAGAACTCACAGGTAAACAAACTGGGCTAGATGTTGGTTTAAACTATTTCTACACAGATTGTTCTGGTAATCAAATAAACAATCCTCGCTTTTTGAGAAAGGATGAACGCAGAATTAAAAAGCTGCAACGCCGATTATCAAGAACAAAAAAGGGAAGTCAAAATCGTAAAAAAGCTAGAAAGAAATTAGGTAGAGCGCATCTGAAGGTTTCACGCAGGCGTCAGAATTGGGTGTGTAAGTTAGCCCAGCACGTCATCCAGTCTCACGATTTGGTAGCGATTGAAAACTTATCGACGGGTTGGCTAGCGCCAAACATTTTCCGTCTACGGATTAGCAATATGGTTAAAAACCATCATTTAGCCAAATCAATTAGCGATGCAGCTTGGTACAGATTCAGAGAATGGTTAGAGTATTTCGGCAGAGTTTATGGCGTTCCAGTGATTGCTGTTGAACCCAAGAACACTTCTCAAAATTGTTCAAGTTGTGGGGAGAAAGTAGCAAAAACTCTTAGTACTAGAACTCATAAGTGTCCTCACTGTGGCTTCGTCGCTGATCGGGATCATAACGCCGCTTTAAATATTCTCAAAGCTGCATTAAAACAGTTATCAAATACCGTCGGGCAGACGGAAATTAACGCCTCCCGAGAGAATGGCCTCTGCTTAAGTGGGGAAACTCAATTAAGTAAGTCAGCTCAAAGAAAGAGGAAAACCAAGCAGTGATGTTTGGAATCCCCCGTGCTTCAGCCGGGGGAGGATGTCAACCCGTAATATGTCGGAAAAAACCATAACTGATAATGCTACAACCATCAGCCTCACCTCTACAAACCCCTCATAGCGGCTATCACTGGAATGGTAGTCCTCAGCGTTTTTTCGAGGGATGGTATTACCGAGTGACTTTACCCGAACCCCGCCAAACCTTTGCTTTTATGTATTCTATTGAAGATCCGATTGGGGCACAACCCCATAGCGGCGGTGGGGCGCAAATTCTAGGGCCAAATGATGAATATCTGTGTCAGCTTTTCCCAGATGTTAATCAATTTTGGGCTGACCCTGCTATTCTTGCCTTAGGTGATTGGGGAGACAATGATTTTAGTTCAACTCCCACTTATCTCGAACCGAGTTTATTTGAACGCCACATTAAACAAGGTTATCAGGCAACGGCTACTTGGCATCAAGGAAAATTACAGGATACTCAAACCCAAACAGACTGTCGTTGGCAATATACCATTCAACCCGTTTATGGCTGGGGAAATTCAGGACAACCGCAACAGTCTACCGCTGGCTGGTTATCTTTTTTACCTATTTTTGAACCCGGTTGGCAAATCCTCATGGCCCACGGTTTCGCAACGGGTTGGATTGAATGGGGAAGCGATACGGCTAACGCCACGCCGCGCGAACGCTATGAATTTGTTAATGCTCCGGCTTATAGCGAGAAAAACTGGGGGGGTGCTTTCCCGGAAAAGTGGTTTTGGGTCAATTGCAACTGCTTCGAGTCTGAGGCCGATTTAGCCCTGACTGCGGGCGGGGGACGACGGGAAGTGTTAGGATTGATGGAGTCTGTGGCAATGGTGGGAATTCATTATCGCGGTCAATTTTATGAGTTTGTGCCTTGGAATTCAACAGTTCGTTGGCAGATTCAACCCTGGGGAAATTGGCAAATGCAGGCGTTTAATTCTGAGTATGAAGTGTCGTTAACGGCAACAACAGATTTACCGGGAACTCGTTTAAAAGCACCCACACAACAAGGATTAATTTTCTTTTGTCAAGATACCATGCAAGCTCAAGTTAATCTTAAATTATATCAAAAAGGTTCTTTAATTTTAGAAGCCAATAGCAATTTATGTGGTGTGGAAACAGGCGGAGAAGGTTGGGATCAAGTTTGGATCAAGGAGTAAATAGTTTTTGTTTCTTCTAAAAGCTTTTAACCAATTCTCTCAGATTACTGACTACCAGATTATTGGAATAGTATAGACAATCAATTAAGAGGTTAGGATGTCCATAGAAAAAAAGCCCATTTGTGTAGTAATTGATACCAACATATGGATGCAAGACTCTAACCTTTTACTCAAGACGGTGATGGGTTCTGCATTACTTTACATCCTGAGACAAAGTAAAGGAAAAATTGGCTTACCTGAGATTATTGAAGAAGAACTAACTAGAAATATAGTTGAAAAAGGAATTCAAGCAGGTAAATTAATTGAAAAAAACTTTCAAACTATTGAAATAGTTATGGGTTCTAGATGTCCTTACGAATTACCCAATCAAGAACAACTTGAAAAAACAGTAAAGGGAAGATTGGAAGAGTTAAAGGATTTAATTGTAAGAGTTCCATTTACATTTGATCATGCAAAAGGTGCTCTCAGAAGAATTAATGAAAAATCTGCCCCTAATGAAGATGGAGAGAAATTTAAAGATTCTGCAATTTGGGAAGCTATCCTAACCCTGATTAATTCATATACAGTGTATTTTATTGCTAATGATAAGGATTTTTATAAAGATAAGAAAAGTAAAACAATACTAGCAGATAACTTATTCAAGGATTGCCAACAAGTAGGAGGAACTGTAAAAATTTACAACAGTATGGTATCTTGTTTAAAAGAAATTAGAAAATCTATACCACCATTAAATTATCTAGAAATTATAAAAAAAATTGATGATATTATTAAACCTCAATCAAATAATCAGTTAGTTAAAGAAGCAGGATTTGAGATCAATGAATTAGATGCCGATCAATTATCAGTTTCAGCATTTTTAACTGAAATGAAAGATAAGTTAGCATTGAGATTTGAGCTGCTATACTACTGTACCGATATCGTGAATAGGGGTGATGAAGAAAGAACAGAAGCTTTGTTAATAATAAAAGGAAGTTGTACATATGAAATTAATACAGGAAATATTTCTAATATAAATAAAGAAAAAGAGAGGATGTACTGGCAAGAAGCCGATGGAAAAAAAGGTAGACGAGGGGTTATATATGCGTCTGCAAGTATAAATATTGGAGGAAGTGAACCAGTAAAATATCATCTGAGAGAACCAATAGAATTAATTGATTCTGATCCAGGATTAGATTGGAAAAAACGAGCAGAGAAAGTGCGTAAAGACTATCAAGATATTTTCAATCAATATAGCGAGGATGAGCAAGCTATTTTAGATTTATTTTTGAATAGATATACGGAAAGAGGAATTACTGTATTTCATCATATTGCAGATACACTGACGAGGTATCCTGAATTTGCTAAGTATGGGAATTCTATTCAAATAATGGAATTATTCGGTAGTCAAGAACAGCTAGAGAAAGCATTAAGACAATTACAAAACTGGTTGTACTCAGTATAACGTCGAAAAGTCATTAACAAGTGCTATTTTAGATTTAAAGCTTCGGATATAAAGGCAAAAAAAAAGCAGCCAAATGTGACTGCTTACAAAAATATTTACCCCTAGGAAAGAAGACGAGGAAAGTCTTCAGATAAGGTATTCACCTACCCAGACATATTTCAGACACTGGGGAACTTATGCATTTTTTATTGCTCAACAGCTTTAATGACGTTCATTATAATGGCTAAATCTGCTTTGATTACATCATCAAAAAAACCTGACTCTGGAAATACTAAGATCAATATAGCTATTATAATTATAAGTAAATTACTTTTATGTACAACTACAATGCATCATGATTCACCTTATCATAGCTAAAAATTACTCAATAAACTTAATATCTAAATTTTACCCATTTATTAGAAATCAAAAATAAACACCCAGCTTACTGTGAAAAGAAAACGTATATCGAGTTCATTTCACACTAAAGACCGGGTGACTCTGGTTCTGGATGGGTGTCCTGGTATAGTTCCACTTTAACCAAGGGATTCAAACCGGACAAGTCGCTCATTTGAGTGACATAAGATATCAAACTAGAGTAGCGAGTCACCCACTTCCCTCCAATAGCAGCCATATCTAGTACAATATGCTCACAAGTCGGTTAATTCTCTAGCCGGATGTTAAACGAGGCGACCGCTGTCTCTGTCTGTATTTTATGAATCACTCATCCTGTCTCACCAAAGATGTTTCTTGCTAGACTACTCAGCTTAATTTTGCCTCGGTTAGGGTTGATGCTGTTGTTTGCCATTACCCTAGGGTGGATAACGACTACAAACGGATTTAAACCCCTACCCACCCAGGCTCAGACAACACCCCCCACCCAACCGCAACCCAGTCAGGCAATGACTGTGCGTGCAGATATTCAAGAAGCCGATGCCAACACCGGAATTATTACGGCCCGAGGTAATGTGCAAATTAACTATCCTTCCCGCAATATTCAAGCGACTGCGGCTCAGGCTCAATATTTTAGTCGAGAGCGGCGAATTGTCCTCAGTGGCAATGTTTATATCCTGCAAGAAGGGAACAGTATTCGAGGAGAAACCGTCACTTATTTAATTGATGAAGGTCGGTTTATTGCCCTACCTGAAGGTGGGGGACAAGTTGAATCAATTTATTTAGTTCCCAGTGATGGAACGACTTCAAAAACAACCACAGAATCCTTTAATCCCAAGCCTGCTTTTAAAACCCCTTTTAGTGAGCCGACAGAATCCATAGAATCAACCGTTCAGATGAAATAGTGTGGTCAATTCTCGGTTCAAATTGCTATGAGAATGGTATTAGAAAATATTCATAAGTCCTATGGAAAGCGCACAGTTGTTAGTCGAGTTAATCTTTCAGTTTCTCAGGGAGAAATTGTGGGTTTACTTGGCCCCAATGGTGCCGGGAAAACAACCACGTTTTATATTGCCACAGGACTAGAAAAGCCAAATCATGGCAGCATTTATCTCGACGATCGGGATATAACGACTTTACCTATTCATAAACGCGGACAATTAGGGATGGGTTATCTAGCTCAAGAACCGAGTATTTTTCGTCATTTAACCGTTCAGGATAATATTCTATTGATTCTGCAACAAACAAAAATTCCTCGCCATTTATGGCAACAGCGGTTAAATACTTTATTGCGGGATTTTCGCCTAGAAAAAGTGGCTCATACCCTGGGAAATCAAGTGTCAGGAGGAGAACGACGACGCACTGAACTCGCCCGGGCAATAGCTGCTGGAACAGAATCCCCTCAATTTTTGTTATTAGATGAACCCTTTGCTGGTGTCGATCCAATTGCCGTTTCTGAAATTCAACAAATTGTGGCGAAATTACGCGATCGCAATATGGGAATTTTAATCACAGATCACAATGTTCGAGAAACCCTCGCCATCACAGATCGAGCTTATATTATGCGTGATGGGCAAATTTTTGCCTCTGGTTCGGCTGAAGAACTTTACAATAATCCCTTAGTTAGACAATATTATTTAGGTGATAACTTTCAATTATGAAATTATCAATCAATCAAGCGTTTAATCCGCTTAAAACCTTACCCTTCAATCTCTCAATTTTAGATCGTTACATCATTACGGAGTTGATTTCTCCGTTTTTATTTGGTGTGGGGTTATTTACTTCTGTTGCTTTAACCGTAGGCACAGTATTTGATTTAGTCCGAAAAGTGGCTGACTCCGGGCTAGATGTGGGAATTGCCATGCAGGTATTTCTGTTAAAAATGCCTGAGTTTATGGTCTTAGCTTTTCCGATGTCGATGATTTTAACCACCTTGATGGTTTATGGTAGAATGTCGAGTGATAGTGAGATGATTGCCCTACGAAGTTGTGGTATTAGTCTCTATCGGTTGGTGGTTCCAACTGTAATTTTTAGCCTGTTTATTACGGTTCTGACCTTTGCGTTTAATGAGTTAATTGTTCCGGCTGCTAATTATCAAGCCTCAGTCACTTTAGAAAAAGCACTGAAACAAGATCGCTTACCGATTCGTGAAAATCATATCTTTTATCCGGAATATCAAAAAGTAGAAATTAACGGTTCTGATGATGTGACTATTCTAGCGCGATTGTTTTATGCAGAACAATTTGATGGCAAACAAATGAAGGGAATTACAATCTTAGATCGTTCTCAAATTGACTTAACTCAAATTATCTCATCAGAATCAGCAATTTGGAATGCAAAAGAGAATATGTGGGACTTTTTTGAGGGCACAATTTATGTGGTCGATCCGGAAGGTTCCTATCGAAATATTGTCCGGTTCGATCACAAAGCATTACCAATTTCTCGAACACCGTTAGATTTAGCTACTAATAAACGGGGTTATGATGAAATGAATATTGCTCAGGCAAAAGAGTATCTTCAACTAATGGAAATGAGCGGAAATGAAAAGAAAATTATTAAAACACAAGTTAGAATTCAGCAAAAATATGCATTTCCCTTTGTTTGTGTCGTATTTGGTATTCTAGGCGCAGCCCTAGGTTCCCGACCTCAACGCACCAATAAAGCCACCAGTTTTGGTATTAGTGTCATGGTGATTTTTGGTTACTATTTACTTGCTTTTATTACGGGAGCAATTGGTCAAAAAGCCATTATTACACCCTTTATAGCGGCTTGGTTACCCACAATATTAGGCTCAGGAATCGCTGTATTTTTACTGATGAGAACATCTCGTTAATTGTTATAGCAATACTTCTTCGTTGTCATAAAATCTTCATAGAAAAGGGAACGGGGAACGGGGAACGGGGAAAAGTTAAGAGAATTATGAAACTCATCAAAAATCCCACACCTGTAGAGACGTTATATATAACGTCTCTACATATATAACGTCTCTACTAACTCCAAGATCCTCACAAACCGATCGCAGCAATTGCTATATATTGCCTGTACCTCAATTCATTGTATCTTCGCCTGCGATCGCGCAGCGTGGGCTTGCCCGTATCGCGCATCATTGAGAGTATCTTTGTTTTTACCACCATTGAATATAAGCTGCCTAGTCGCTTATGCTTGATTGTTAGCGGCTTTATCCATCAGAATATGGTGGGCGTTAAGCTCTGGTGCGTTTTTAGCCGGATGGCGTTGAATATATTGACCATCAGGCTGTAAATCCCAAGCGTGGCGATTATCTGATAGCATAATTCCCAGGATTTCTTGTAAATCTTTTGCTAAGTTTGGGTCTTCAACTGGAGTAATCGCCTCAATTCTACGATTAAGATTACGAGGCATCCAATCAGCAGAACCAATATACACCTCTTCTTGACCACAATTATGAAAGTAAAAAATTCGAGAATGCTCTAAAAAGCGACCTACAATACTAATCACTTTAATATTCTCACTCATTCCTTCAACGCCGGGACGGAGACAGCAGATTCCCCGAATAATCAGATCGATGCTGACTCCAGCTTGAGATGCTTCATAAAGCTTAGTAATAATTTCAGGATCAACTAAAGCATTCATTTTTGCTACAATACGACCGGTTTTCCCTTTTTTAGCATGGTCAATTTCTCGATCAATTAAACTTAAGAATCGTTCCCGGACATTAACCGGAGCAATCAAAAGCTTACGGTAAGATTTCTGCCGAGAATATCCGGTTAAGAAATTAAACAAATCGGTTAAATCTGCCCCTAAATCTTCTCGACAGCTTAATAGCCCTAAATCTGTATATAATTTAGCGGTTTTTGGATTGTAATTTCCCGTACCAATATGAACATATCGACGAATTTTACCGGCTTCTTGACGCACAACCATTACAATTTTAGTATGGGTTTTTAATCCTACTAAACCGTAAACAACATGAACACTACGAGCTTCTAATTTTCTCGCCCACTGAATATTATTTTCTTCATCAAACCGAGCTTTGAGTTCCACTAATACCGCCACTTGCTTCCCATTTTCAGCCGCATCAATTAAAGCTTTAATAATCGGAGAATCCCCGGATGTGCGATACAATGTCATTTTAATAGCAAGAACATCAGGATCATAAGCTGCTTGTTCAATAAATCGTTGGACTGTGGCTTTAAACGAATCATAGGGATGATGCAGTAATACATCTCGCTGGCGAATCACTGCAAAAATATCCTTTGCCTCTTCTCCATTGGGTGAAAAATGATTCATGGCTTCACTTTCACTTAACCAATGGGGTGTCACAGCACTCCAAGGAATATCTTTTAAATCAGGTAAAGGTAAACCCATTAAAGACATTAAATCTCCTAAACCAATTAATCCTTTAACTGTATAAACTTCTTCAGGTTCTAACTCCATTTCTTCAACTAATTTCTGCACTAAATGGGGTGGCATTGTGGTATTCACTTCGATACGAACAACTGACCCCCCAATCCGACGTTTTAACAGTTCTTGTTCAATCGCCAGGAGTAAATCATCTCCTTCATCTCCTTGAACCGATAAGTCGGCATCGCGGGTAATTCGGAAGGGATAATAATCTTGAATATCCATTCCGGGAAACAGCGAATCCAGATTATGAGCAATGACTTGTTCTAAAGGTACACCTGTCCAGATTGCCGGTTTGCTAGTTTCTTTAATCCGTAATTCTTCCGGTAAGGGAACAAATCGAGGTAAGAGTTTAGGAACTTTAACTCGTGCCAGTAAATTTTCCTGTGTATCTGGATTTTGTAGCACTACGGCGAGATTAATACTCAGGTTAGAAAGATATGGAAAAGGGTGACTGCGGTCAATTGCTAATGGGGTTAAAACGGGGAAAATTTGCTCTTCATAATATTGTTTTAAATAAGTTCGTTGTTCTTGATTGAGATCAATATAATTGAGTAAATGAATGCTATTAGCTGCTAATTCATCCTTAAGAGTTTTCTCAAAATATCGATGAGGTTCTGATACCATCGAACTTAATTTTTGATGAATTTCTTGCAGTTGTTGTTGCGGTGTACGGCCATCGGGGGTTAAAGATTCAACCTGCGCCTCAACTTGTCTTTTCAAACCGGCAACTCGCACCATAAAAAACTCATCCAGATTAGAACTAAAAATGGCGAGGAATTTTAAGCGTTCTAATAAGGGCGTGCGAGAATCCAGTCCTTCCGCCAGAACTCGACGGTTAAATTCTAGCCAGCTTAGCTCTCGATTAAAATAATACTGTGGATCTTTTAAATCTTTTTCTCGATCAACTTTGGTGTCTGTTTTTTTTGTTTTTGCCATTCTCTAAAAGTTAAAAATATAACAGGGTTAATTCAGAGATTGTATAAAAATTTAAGAAGATAATGGCATGGTAGGACACTCACCTCAGAAAAACAAGGATAAGTTGAGAGATATTAACAGTTTGATAACTTTCCAGGGATTGTGGTAACAAATATTGATATCCGCTGCAGAAGTCGTCCCCTTACCCTGGTTAAAGTCAGCTAATTTTGACCGCGTTGACATCAGAATAATGTTAGGGAATCGGGACAAACAACAGTTGTCCCGATTTTCTCGTTTTAGGGTAACTGATTTTGCCGTTGAGCCACTTGTTTGAGACGACGCAGTTGAGCTTCCATATCGGCTTTTGTCCAAGTAGCAGCAAACCGATTAAACCCAAACGCAACAATTGGATTAGGAATTTCAAATTCAAAGCGGTTGAGTAGCCGAGTGCCTTGGCCATTGGGCTGACACTCCCAGCGATCGCGTCCTTTGAAAAATCCGTTAAATCCCCATACAATTAAACCCGGTTCTCGTTCGATCACGGTACTGTAAAGGGTTGGTTGCCATAGGGGAATCTGAATCACAAAGCGAAAAGCCCCACCCAGTGAGGGATTCCAGTCTCCCACCGGATCGCAACGCAGGGCAGGGTTAAGCCAGCGGTGCATTAATTCCTGTTCTGTCAAACACCGCTCAACAACGGTGGCACTGGCTTTAATTTGAATTGATTGTTTAAATACTTGACGAGATGGCATCATAACCTTCAAGCTATAGGCAGATCATTACTGGTATAACGGTATTCATGCCGTTATGCATACGGGCACGGAGAAAAAATGAGAACTAAAACGTCTCTCTGGGATCCTCGTCCCCGGTCTTCAGAACGATCTGAGATTTTTCCTTAATTTAGAGTAATTATGCAAGATGTATCAAAAAGAGTTTTGATTCGCAGACAATTGCTTTAATATTTTCACAGGAATCTCAGTCATCTTAATTCTGAGTATTCTACCTGTAATGGTCTAAATCTACGGTCTAGGGGAGTGATTCCCTAACGTGATTAAGACTTCCTCATTTATAGAGAGCTATGATTGGAATTTGCAATGAAATACCCCAGTTGCTGGGGAGTAGGATAACCCCTTTATCCCACCTTCAGTTGGCTCAAAATCCAAGCCCCAATCCATTTGGACTCGGAGGATTAGCGATTGGTTCATTCAGTCTAATTGATATCGTCGTCGCCCTAGCGGTGTTGATTATCGGTTACATTGTTGCCCTGTTCGCTAAAGCCTTAGTCAAGAGCCTGCTGAAAAAAACAGATGTAGACAATAAAATTGCCTCTTGGGTATCCGGTGGGCGGACGGGCGCAGATGTTCTGCCGGTTGAAGATTGGATTGGTAGCATCGCCTTTTGGCTAATTTTTTTGTTTGCGATTATTGGCTTCCTGGAAAGACTACAGCTCACGGCTGCATCTGCTCCGTTAACTGCACTGCTGAATCAGATTACTGAATATGCCCCTCGGCTGTTGGCAGCCGCAGCGCTGCTAGGCTTAGCCTGGGTTGTGGCAACATTAGTCCGAGCATTAGTGGTTCGGGTTTTAGACACGTTTGGATTGGATCGACGCTTGAATACTCAAGTGGGTAGTGATACCACAACGACAACGACAACAACGGCGAATCAATTTTCCTTAAGCCAAACGATTGGAAATGCGCTTTACTGGTTCATTTTCCTGCTGTTTTTATTACCCATTCTCGATACCTTGAGTCTGGAAGGTTTACTGACTCCTGTTCAGCAAATGCTCAATGAAGTTCTATTTATACTGCCTAATATTTTGGCAGCGATTCTAATTGGTGCCACGGGTTGGGTAATTGCTCAAATTGTTCGTCGGATTGTAACCAACTTATTGACTGCTATCGGTACAGATCGAATCGGAAACCGATTTGGTTTATCTCAAACGACTGGGTCTCAGAGCTTATCTTCCATTATTGGAACGGTTGTTTATGTTCTGATTCTGATTCCCATTGCGATCGCTGCCTTAAATGCGCTGCAAATTGAAGCGATTTCTGTGCCAGCCATCGAGATGTTGAGCCAAGTGCTTAATATTATTCCCCAAATCTTCGCCGCTGGCGTAATTTTGGTAGTATTTTATGTGATTGGTCGCTTCGTCAGCGAGTTAATTACCAGTATCCTCACCAGTTTTGGCTTTAATAAGCTGTTCTACTGGTTGGGACTGCAATCAACTCCTCCCATCGATCCAACGGTTTCTGCACCTCCTGCTGCAAGTGAAGCTGGAGAACCCACGGTTCTTCAATCTACCGGCAGCACAAATAAAACCCCTTCAGAGATTGTTGGTATTATTGCCTTCGTTGGCATCTTGCTGTTTGCAGTTGTCACAGCAACCGATATTCTGGGCTTGGCTTCTCTGACGCTGATTTTAGAGCAGATTATCGTCATTGCTGGCCGCGTTTTGATTGGCGTAGTTGTGTTTGCAGTCGGTTTATACTTTGCTAACCTCGCTTATAAACTCGTCTACAGCTCCGGCTCAGGCACCTCAAAGCTATTAGCTCAAACTGCTAGAATTGCTATCATCGTCTTTGTTGGCGCAATGGCGTTACAGATGATGGGCATTGCCAGTGATATTGTTAATCTCGCCTTTGGTTTACTCCTCGGCGCGATCGCTGTGGCTGTTGCGATCTCCTTCGGCTTAGGTGGAAGAGAGATTGCTGCTGAAGAAATTCGCAGTTTCCTAAATGGATTCAAAAGAAAGCAATAATTAAGTTGCTTCTGCCCAATTCATTCATGGATTAATGAATAAATTTCCCCTGTCACTCTGATCGAGGCAGGGGTTTTTCTTTTCAAGCTGATAATCATTCTTTTGATAGAGGTTTCGTCAATATTGTTTACTGGAGCATTCAAAGTGAAGAAGCATCAATTTTTAATGTCTCTCATCGGAAAGATAACGGGCTAAGCTGTTGAGATCTAAATTGTAGGGGTTCAAGCAGATTAACAACAACCATTATGAAAAACCTACAGATCCAGTTGCCTAAAGTGTTACTGGCTGGAATTATAAGTTTAGGCAGTTTATCTACTGTTGTTGCTTTCAGCAATGTCAATCAAGCGATCGCCGATGACCAGAGGAGCGAAAATAGCTCGATCAGCCAAGAAATGTCTGCCGAAGAAAACGTTGTTGGCAAGCTTTCTGAAAGTGAATCTTTTACTACGTTGGCTAAGGCGGTTGAAGCGGCAGGTTTAATTGATACGCTACAGAGTATGGATGGATATACTGTATTTGCCCCCACCGATCAAGCTTTTGCCGCTTTACCGGCTGGAACATTAGAAGCTTTATTACAACCTGAAAACAAAGAAACATTGCGTCGAATTTTACAATATCATATTGTTTCAGGTGAAGCCACCTCGAGTGAAATTAGTGCTGGACAGTTTGAAACGGCAGCAGGAAGTGCGGTGAATATCGATGTGATGGATGGAATGGTTAAAGTCGGAAACGCCCAAGTCGTAGAGGCTGATATCCAAGCCAGTAATGGTGTAATTCATGCCATCGATCAAGTCATGTTACCGCCTGATATTTCTGCGGCTGAGCTGAAAGAATTAAATGCAGTTCGATAGATCATATTAAAGTTAAACGAGAGGGTAGTTCTCATCAGCTACCCTTTTTAAGGACTGTTTAATTCTTCAATCCGATCTAAGGCATCTTGATGAGATTCTTCCCGGCCTAAACGTCGATAAAGTTCAGCCGCTTGTTGAAAATCTGCGATCGCCTCACCATACTGTTTCAACACCAGATAAGCCAACCCCCGGTTATAATAAGCATCGGCGTAACCTGGATTTAAACGGATCGCTTCAGTATAATCTGCAATGGGGTTGGGGCCGCGTGTGGGTTCGGGTAAGTTGGCTGCCAGTTGAGTCCGGGCTAAGCCTCGGTTAAAATAAGCTTCTGGGTTATTGGGTTCAAGTTTTAACGCCTGATTAAAGTCTGCGATCGCTTCCCAAGATTTTTCTTGATCGAGTAAGGTTAAGCCGCGAAAGTAGTAAGCTTGAGCATTCTCTGGATTTTCCAAAGACATTGAACTGGTGATGGCAGGACTTTCGTCAATAGTAATATCCTCTGGAGTTAAAGCAGTTTTTGCCAGTTGCGTGATAAATAAGTTGATGGGAACTGCTGCATTAAATCCTGTTTTAATCGGGGTAATATCTCCCGCACTGGTTTGAGCAAAACCAAATTCTCCTTGGCCGTGTAAGCCCACTAAGCGGCCTTCTTGATCAAAAACAGGTCCGCCACTCATTCCACTCCAAGTAACGGCTTGATACCGCAATATATAGCCTTCTGGGCGGCTTTTGGGACGGCTTGTCACCAATCCGGGAGACAGTTCCGGTTCTCGTTGCGCTCCGGTTAATCCTCCGGTTGCTGGATAGCCATAAACATAAATCTGTGCACCGATGACGGCCTGATCTGAATTTCCCAAAGTTGCGACAGGATACTCGTTTTGGCTTTCAAACTGAATCACGGCTAAATCGGGTTCAGTAACATCTGCTTGCAATTCTACCACCTGAGTCACAGGATAACTTTCCCCTTGATAAGTTTGAATCCGATAACTCACTTGCGGATCTTCTACCACATGGTTAACCGTCAAGACAGAATAGATGTTTCCGCTTTTAGCAATAATTACCCCAGACCCGTCACCCAAAGCACTATTAACTTGAACGGTAATGGGGGCAGCTATTTCCGCCACTTGCTGGGGGGTTTTAGCGGCGATCGCTGGAGGCTGTACCACGATCACCATTGCAAGGGTGGCAGTTCCTGTTAAGAATTGAGTCAGGGAATGGGCCCCAGAAATTGAATTAAACATGGTCGAGCTTCTCCATGTATCAATAGGATCAAACAATTTTTTACTCTGTTAACAGATTCTACTTGTAACAGGTTTTCATTTCATGTATAGTCAAAGTATAGCACTGTGAAAGCAAATACTATTTTCTTCAAGATTTAGGGTTGCGTTTCAAGTTCAACGAGAGCATCATCACAAAAATTCAGTGCAAATGTTCATCAATCCATTCCGAACTCAACAGTCATTTATGGAAATGAATCTAAGGTTTTAGTACTTAGCTTAAGTTGTATTAAGTCCTATCCAAATCATCAAAAAGGATAAACTAATCTGGTGCAGTTTGTATAGAGTTCGTAATTTCATCTGGAGGTCTAAATGAATCAAGTTATACGTTGGGTAACGTATTTTCTAATCTCTGTGTCAACCGTTACGGTTCTTCAATTTAATCGACCCATTTTTTCTGAAACTTCTACTTCTGACTGGGGATATCAAGGGAAGAACGGCCCAGAAGAATGGGGAGAAATTACATCCGAGTTTAGCATTTGTAAAACCGGAAAACAGCAGTCACCCGTTAATTTAGAAAAAACGGCTTCTCAAGCCGAATTACCTGCTATTAAATTTGATTATAAATATAGTGCGTATGAAGTTGTGAATGATGGTAGTACCATCAAAGTTAATTATGCTCCGGGTAGTTCTATCTCTGTAGCTGGGAAAAAATACGAATTACTTCAGTTTCATTTTCACACCCACAGCGAACATCAAATTAATGGTAAAACTTATCCAATGGAAGCCCATTTGGTACATCAAAGTTCCGATGGAGAACTGGCAGTGATTGGTGTATTGATGAAGGAAGGAAAAGCAAATCGTTTTATTTCTAGTTTGTGGTCAAATATACCTGAAAAACCAGGAGAAGATCAAGTGATTAGAGGTATTCAAATTAATGCTAGTGCTTTACCCCCGGCTGACCAATCCTATTATAATTATTCGGGTTCATTAACGACACCGCCTTGCAGCGAGGGGGTAAATTGGATGGTTTTAAAAACACCCATTGAAGTCTCAAAACAACAAATTAAACAATTCCAGTCTGTTTATGATGTAAATGCTCGACCTGTTCAGCCTTTGAATAATCGTCAGGTTAAGAACTAAAAATAAAAATGAGGGGTTTAACTTGGGTGAAATTCCTGAGTTGAACCCATTCTACCAGAATTGTTCTTGCTATCTAATCAATCCACATCAATAGGGGCGGCTAAGGCAGTAACCTTAATATTACCAGAGCTACAAGGTAAGCTCACTGGGATGGCGTTTCGGATGCCAACACCGGATGTATCGGTTGTGGACTTAAGCTTTAAATCGGGTGATTGATTTAATCCTGGAAATGGCAAAGAAAGACGGCTTAGTATAGCAGCTCAAATTATCTCATATTTTCAGGGCGTATTGGATGCGCCCTGCTTTTTATTTACATCTGGAAATTTAACTTTACAAAATTAGACAACAGATTAAGAAATTTGTCATTCAATCCAGTAAATCTAAGTTTAGTGGCACACTAAATCCTTGAGAGTCAAGATAAATTTAGCAATTCTACAGAAATCCTGAAGATTTATTCATTCTAACTACAATTGTCTCACCCTTTAAGACAATTACCAACTTGACGGGTTGGCTGTTTTGACGGGTTGGCTATCTTGACGGGTTGGCTGCTTTGACGGGTTGGCTGTCTTTACGGGTTGGCTGTCTTTACGGGTTGGGCTATCGACGGGTTGGCTATCTTGACGGGTTGGCGCGCGCGCCAAACATTTCCCGTCACGCCAAACATTTCCCGTCACGCCCAAACATTTTACGACGGGTTGGGCTGGCGCCCAAACATTTTCCGTCTCCGT
>CAYNXM010000226.1:0-20091 GCA_964401105.1 uncultured Lyngbya sp.
ACCTGAAAATTTGAGGTTATTAACCAACTTACTCAGAGAACATGGCTATAAAGTCCGGCCAGTTCCGAATGGTAATATGGCTTTATCTGTTATAGAAATGTCAGCGCCTGATTTAATTTTATTAGATATTATGATGCCAGATTTGAATGGGTATCAGGTCTGCTCAAAACTGAAAGACAATCTTAAATATGCTCATATTCCTGTCATTTTCATTAGTGCAATTGACGATATGATTGATAAAATCAAAGCTTTTGAAGTAGGGGGTGTCGATTATATTACGAAACCTTTTCAAGTCGAAGAAGTTTTAGCTAGAGTTGAAGCACACTTAAAAATTCATTTACTCCAAAAAAGTTTGCAAGATAAAAATTATGAGCTGGAGTCTGCATTGCAACAACTCCGTACAGCTCAACATCAACTCATTCAATCGGAGAAAATGGCAGCACTGGGTCAACTGGTTGCAGGTATTGCTCATGAAATTAATACACCCTTAGGTGCAATTCGTTCTTCGATTGAAAATATCACTAGTTTTTTAAGTGATAATTTAGAAAAAATACCTCAATTTTTACAAGGAATTAGTCCAGAGAGACAACAAGATTTATTTAACCTGTCTCACTACTCGCTTCAACAAAAATCCACTTTTTCGAGTAGAGAAAAGCGCAAATTTAAACGATCAATTACTAAAGCTTTATCTGAAGAAAATATTGCTAATCCCGATCTTCTTGCTGACACCTTAGTTGATCTTGGGGTTTATGAAGATCTGACCTATTTGTTACCGCTTTTAAAAGATCAAGATGGAGAAGAAATTTTAAATATGGCTTATCAGATCTCGAGTGTTGAAAAAAGTGCTCAAACGATTAAAACTGCAACCGATCGGGCGGCTAAAGTAGTATTTGCATTAAAAACTTATGCGCGTCATGACCAAATAGGAGAAAAAACTGAAACGAATATTACAGAAGGAATCGATACCATTCTCACTCTTTATCATAATCATCTAAAACATGGTGTTGAAGTGATTCAAAATTATGACGATCAACTTCCTTCGATTCTGGCTTATCCCGATGAACTGAATCAAGTTTGGACGAATGTGATTCATAATGCTTTACAAGCAATGGATAACCAGGGAACACTCAAAATTGATGCCTTTCCACAAGAGAATCACGTATTAGTTCGGATAACAGATAGCGGGGTCGGAATTCCCCCTGATATTTTACCTAAAATATTTGAGCCATTTTTTACGACAAAATCTATTGGTGAAGGCAGTGGTTTAGGCTTAGATATTGTTCAGAAAATTATTCAAAAGCACGAAGGAAAAATTGAAGTCAAATCAATCCCAGGTCAAACAACATTTACAGTATTACTTCCCATGTAGAGATGGATGTTACATGAAATGATACGATTATCCTGCCTATGCTTCAGTTGTCAAAATTTAAACATTTTTATTGTGGAGATGACTTATAATGAATAAACCCATGATTCTGTGTGTGGATGATGAAGCTGTAATTTTAAACAGTCTGAAGATTCAGCTAAAAAATGCATTTCAAGATCAATATAGCTATGAAATGGCAGAAAGTGCGGAGGAAGCTTGGGAAATTTTGGAAGAAATGCAGGAGGAACAAACGGAAATTTTAGTGATCGTTTCAGATTGGTTGATGCCGGGAACAAAAGGAGATGAATTTTTAATTCAGGTTCATCATCAGTTTCCTCGAGTTCTTAAAATCATGTTAACTGGACAGGCGGATGGAGATGCGATTGAACGAGCCATTCATGACGCTAATTTATATCGATGTCTACACAAACCCTGGAACAATCAAGAGCTTGTTGAAACTATTAAAGCTGGATTACACAACTATGTCTAAACCTGTTATTATTTGTATTGATGATGAACCCACTATTCTGGATAGCTTAAAGCGAGAACTTCGTTCTGCTGTCGGGGATAAATGTCTAATTGAGCTAGCAGAAGGAGGCGCAGAAGCATTAGAACTTCTCACCGATTTAAAATCTCAACATCAAGAGGTTGCAGTTGTTTTATCTGATTATATTATGCCGGGAATAAAAGGAGATGAATTACTGCGTAAAATCCATGAACAGTCTCCTAAAACCCTTAAAATATTATTAACTGGGCAAGCCGATTTACCGGCGATAGGAAATGCGATTAAATATGCTAAACTTTATCGCTATGTTGCTAAACCTTGGGAATCTGAAGATTTAAAATTAACAGTGAATGAGGCAATTCATAGCTATCTTCAGGAACAAAAATTACAACAGCAAAATTTAGAACTTAAACGACTTACCCAAGCCTTACAAACGGCTAATTCAGAACTTAAACGCTTAGTCACAATTGACGGTTTAACTCAACTAGCCAATCGACGACATTTTGATGATTATTTATCGAATGAGTGGCGACGCATGAGCCGGGAGAATCAGTTTTTATCCCTCATTCTCTGTGATGTTGATTTTTTCAAACGATACAATGATTATTATGGCCATCTCGCAGGGGATGATTGTTTAAAACAAGTTGCTCAAGCTATTGAGTCTTCGATTCATCGTCCAGCCGATCTGGCGGCTCGTTATGGTGGCGAAGAATTTGCCGTGATTTTACCCAATACTCCCTTAAATGGAGCGATCGCAGTGGCTCAAAAGATTCAGCAAACCGTAATATCCCTTCAGATTCCTCACGATCATTCTTTGATCGGTGATATTGTGACATTAAGTCTGGGAGTATGCAGCATGATCCCCAATTCTGCATTGTCTCCAGACAACTTGATTGAAACCGCTGACCAGGCATTGTATAGTGCCAAGCAACAAGGGCGCAATCGCTTTGCCTCAAAAATTCACATGACGGATTATAAAATCACAAATCATGACTCAGCAGATCCGGTCTTTCCCCGTTCTTCCATGAGTCCAAATTAATGGCTCAGAGACATTTAAAGCCAAGCTGATTAAGAATCAACTTCGCCAAAGTGTTCACAACTGATCCACAGACAGCCTAAAATGATCATAACAACCGTTAAACTTGAAGCCAACTCAATCGCGAAAGTCAGGGCAATGATAGCTGAACCTACCTGGCCAACACAGGCTAGGTTTCGGAAACATGAATAGAGTAAATGAGTGTGAGGATTTGGCTCGCGTTGCTGCCCCGCTGGGTCAACAGGTTGAAGTTTTTGGGGGTCTTGTGAAGGACTTAATTGAGGATTTGAACTGGGGTGCGGATAGGTTTGACTAGCTAAAGTGACTTTAAGAGTTTGATCGGATGTAAGGTGCATAGTCTTAATGGTTGAGTAGACTCTTTGTGAATCCTTACTGAAGACATCATCTAAAACCTGTAAAATTATTCAGTTTGTTATAAAACTTTACATTAATCCTCCTGGATAGACAGGCAAATTGAGAGAGAGAAGGATATTGAGAGGAGGGTAAAAAGACAATGACCAACAAAAACGGATAAACTTAATAAAACTCAACATAATTTTTATCGAGAGTTTGCGTAATTTTTCTGCCAATGACTGATATCTGTATAGATGGCATTGGCTTGCACTCACCATGATTGGGAATGAGACGAGACCCTGACAACGATCCGATATACCAATTGATTGCTCGAACCTGTCAATATCCACCTGATAGTCTAGAACGTCAGCGAGGTTTGACTCGAGTTGTCCAAGCCATTATCAAATCGGGC
The DNA here is from genome assembly GCA_964401105.1 of uncultured Lyngbya sp. GTDB lineage: Bacteria > Cyanobacteriota > Cyanobacteriia > Cyanobacteriales > Microcoleaceae > JAAURB01. The sequence continues at coordinate 3,674 of CAYNXM010000226.1, forward strand.
AAGCTTTGGCGAGATAGCTCTCCAGAGTACGACGATGCACTCCAGCAAACCTGGCTGTATCTCTGTCGGAATCTGTGTGAAGCCACCACTGCCAAGCACCCCTATGATGCGAGCCGTAGCAGTGTGACGACATGGCTAGATCGATATCTGAAGCAACGACTTGAAGACCTCCGCCGGGAGTCTTACCAACGTCGTGCAACTGCTAGCTTAGATGCCGAAAAAGCCCCCATGCCTGCTGCTCCTTCTGCGATACCGCCGATTTTAGAGGAGGTTAAAGAATGGGCTCGAACTGATCCCAATGGTGAGTTATGCCGAACGCATATTAAGGGACATCCAGAAGTCAACTGTCAGACGTTAATTCTGCGACGGTTACCGCCAAGAAGTTCTTGGGAAGAACTCTCAAAAGAATTTGGTGTGCCGATTACAACCCTCAACAGTTTTTACCGCCGCCAATGCTTTCCCCGCTTGCGGAAATTCGGAGAGCATCAGGGATATCTGTAAGGCAAAAATACATTGATCTCAGCTATGACATACACACCATCAAATCCTCAATCTGGTTTAACTCTACCCATCACCTCTTCGGCAAAGCAAATCGCAGGGCAGTTTGCTCAACCGTTGATGGGACCTCAACTTCAACAGCAAGTTCACCGTAATACTTTAGCAATGTTAGCGGTGCGAGACTATCTTGAGCTGATGGGAATAGAAACCGATCTCCAAGCAAGTGAATGCTGGAATCCCTTATTTCGGTTGACCGCAGATGTTTCTGATCTATATCTCCCTGAATTAGGTCATTTAGAATGTCGGGGGATTCAACCGGGAGAAACCGTCTATCAACTTCCGGCTGAGGTGTTAGCGGATCGGATTGGCTATGTTGTAGTTGAGATTGAGGATAGCCTTCGACAAGCTACAATTTTAGGATTTACCCCAACTGGAACCCCCAAATTATCAATTCGTCGCTTACAATCAGTAGAGGAGCTGCTCAGCTATCTTCATAAACTCCGTCAGCCTCAGTCTGTCAAGGGTGTCAACCTCAGCCAATGGTTTGAGAATATCCTGGACAACGGTTGGCAAACCCTCGATTATTTTCTGGGGACTTCTGTGAATTTAGCACCAAGCCTCAGAAGCTATGCCTTAAGAGATACTCAAACATCTGTGCAAGCCGGAAAACTGATTAACCTGAATTTAGAACTGGGACATCGAGCCGTTGTCTTGCTGATTGCCCTCACCCCTGCTGGACGAGAACAGGTTGGAATTCAAGTTCAGGTTCATCCCGCATTTGGTGAAACTTATTTACCTCCCAATATGGAAATTACGGTGCTATCGGAAACAGGACAACCCCTGAAGCACGTACGCTCTCGTAGTCTTGATAATTATATTCAGCTTCCTTTCTTCCAAGGATATCCTGGAGAACGATTTCAATTGGCTCTCAGCTATGAACAAGTTCAGTGGACGGAGCAGTTTTCAATTTAACAACCGTGTTGGTTATCGCTCATGAATCAGTTAGCTCTATTAAAGCTTGGGGTGGGTTCCCTACAGCAGGGGTTCCCTGCTGTCACGCTTCAGATGGGAGCTGAACGTCAACCCCATCAGCGTCAAATTCGAGCTAGCCTTCCCCCTGCTCCTCATCTCGCCGAACTTTATCGCAACTGGCAACTCTTATATTTAGCACTCTATTCTCGTCTGGCTCACAATACTCGTATTATTTTTCCCCAATCTCAAGGCATTCTGACCAATGTGTCTGAGGCAGGATTTCGGGAGATTTGTCAAGAGCTACAACTCAAATTCAATCATTGGCTCAGTTGTGAAGAATTTCGTCCCTTAGATCGAGAACTGCGAACTCACTTAGTGCCTCAGCAGGAAATTCAAGTGCTGGTTGAAACCGACGATCTACAACTGCGACGCTTTCCTTGGCATTTATGGGATTTCTTTCAAGATTTTCGTCGCGCTGAAGTGGCGCTGAGTACCCCAAGATTTCAGCGGGTTCAGCCCATGTCGCCGAATCCGACTCGAATGGTGCGGGTGTTAGCAGTACTCGGCAACAGTGCAGGATTGGATTTGCAGCAAGAGCAGTCCTTACTCACCCAATTGCCCCAAACTCGCTTAAAATTCCTAGCAGAACCCACAAAGTTAGAACTGAGCAATCAATTGTGGGGAGAGAATTGGGATATCTTTTTCTTTGCGGGACATAGCACCAGTTCTGAGGAAGGAGAAGTGGGGGTTTTGCAAATTAATCCCACCGATAATCTAACCATTTCTGACTTAGAAAATGCCCTGCGTCGCGCGATTGAAAAAGGATTACAACTGGCTATTTTTAATTCCTGTGATGGACTCGGGATTATTCGAGAACTCGAAAAACTCAACTTACAAATTCCTCAAGTGATTGTGATGCGAGAACCTGTTCCTGATCGGGTGGCTCAAGCATTTCTGACTTATTTTTTACAAGCTTACAGCCAAGGTCAATCTCTGTATATGGCGGTTCGAGAAGCCAGAGAACGATTACAGAGTTTAGAAAGTCTTTGCGATCGCACCATTGTACCCCCTGAAGAAACGGCTCACAATTCATCTGCCAAACGACCTCAGAACAAGACAGGCAAGGGCAGCGAAAGTCTGGTAGAGGCCCGAGAGAGCATCCTAGACAATCTTGGCCCGGAAACTGGCATACAATCCCGACGATATCAGTCGCTATTGGAGAAGAATCTAGAAAACAGCACACTGCGCGAACCGAGTTCAAATCTTAATCCAGATTTAGAGTTAGATGAAGATGCTTTTCCTTGCGCCAGTTGGCTACCTGTGATTTGCCAAAATCCGGCTGTAGAGCCTCCCTCATGGGATACCCTGCGGCAAGTCGATGCCAATGGTTTCCCCCTGGGTAACTCCGGAAAGCTATCCAAATGGAAAGTGTTGCTGTTAGCCAGTTTACTGGTGACGGGAGTGGCGAGCGGATTGCGAGCGCTCGGGGGATTACAATCTTTGGAGTTAAAAGCTTATGATTATTTGATGCGGATACGACCGGCTGAACCCGCTGATGATAGAATTTTAGTAGTGGAGGCAACAGAAGCTGATGTCAAGCGTTACGGTTTTCCTTTGCCGGATAAAACCCTATCTCAAGTGATAGAAACCCTAGAGATCTATCAACCCCGAGTCGTGGGTTTAGATATCTTTCGGGATAATCCGGTCGCCCCCGGAACCGAAAAACTAACCCAGCTTTTACAAGAAAATCCTCATGTGATCGGGATTTGTAGTGTTGCTGATGTCACAAATCGCGACAATAAGCCAGGAATTGCGCCCCACCCTACTCTGCCTGATACTCGCTTGGGTTATAGCGATGTGGTGTTTGATCCCGATCGGATTATTCGTCGTCATCTGCTGTTTATGCAGCCAGATTATAACGATCCTTGCACCACAGATCATTCTTTGAGTATGCGGGTGGCTTTAAATTACTTAAGCAAGGAAGAAATTTTCCCTCAAACTTTACCCGATGACCGGATTAAGCTGGGAAACCTGATTATCAACCGCCTCAACTCTAATTCAGGGCCGTATCAAAATATTGACCATCGGGGGATTCAAGTCTTCGTGAATTATCGTTCACAGCAGGTGCGACGAGTGTCTATGACTGACCTGTTAGAGGGGAACGTTGATCCCCGCTGGATTCAAGATCGGATCATTCTCGTGGGTGTCAGCGCCCCCATTTCTTCAGATTACTTTCTCACCCCATACAGTGCCAGTCAATGGCCTTATCAACAGGTTCCGGGGGTTTTGGTTCAATCTCAAATGGTGAGTCAAATTATCAGTGCTGCCCTAGATAAAAGACCTTTAATTCAAGTTGGAACCCTCTGGACAGAACTGCTGTGGATTTGGGGATGGTCTGTTGCAGGCGGGGCGATCGCCATGGTGGTCACCCGAAGCCGAAATCGAGCCATTGTGGTGGCTGGGGCTTGTGGAGTGTTGTGGTTAAGTTGTTGGGGAAGCTTTATTCTGGGTGTCTGGCTACCCCTTGTTCCTTCTGCAATTGTTCTGGTAATCATGGGTGGATTAGCACCCGTGAGATTATCTTCGTTGTCCCAAACTGAATGGTTGATTTCCAAATCTCAACCCACCTAAATCGATTCAGTTCAATTGATCCAATCAAAACAAAAGGTTATACGTCATGTTTTTATTCACTCAGGCTCGGCTCAATTTTAAAAAGAAATTGACTGTATTAAATTCTCGATTTGCTGTTGATGAAATTTGGTGTGCATTGTATTAAAGTAAAAGTATATGCCGAGGTCAAACACTCGGGGGTCACTGTTGTAAGATAGACTTAAATATCTCAACAGATGCTCGATGTTGCTCTATCTGCTTTTCCCTCAATTGCACACATCATGATGTACACATAATTTAAATATTGGGGATTCTATCATGCGCTGGAAAACTTTGTGCCTTCAATCCATTGGGTTAAATCTACTCTTAACCACTACGTTCGCTCAAACGGGAATGGCTCTTGAACCCATTTTGGCTAAGTCTAATAACTTATCTGAGCTATCACAAGCTTTAAACTACAAACCCCCAGCAGAAGGAGCACCTGGGGATCGTGGAGATGCTGGAAGTCGGAGTCCTTTTGACTTCATGGTGCTGGTTCCTCGGCAAAATACTGGGGCAACTGCAACTGATTATCCGACGTTTTGGTTATATATTAAAACCTCCATTTCTCAGCCCATTCCAATTGAATTAGAGTTAAGAGATCAGCAGGATAATATCATTTATCGGACTCAATTTGAACTGACTCAAGGCCCTGGTATTGTTAGTGTTTCTTTACCCGAAACAGCACCCGCTTTGAAAGCTGGAGAGAAATATTATTGGTATTTTTCTTCTTTTGAGTACGAGTTGTATCGCTTTGGAGAACTTCAACGTATCGCCTTAAGTCCAAAGATGAAAAAACAGCTCGCTAATCTCACCCCTGAGGAGCGAATTATTATGTTGGCAAACAAAGGGTTATGGTATGAAACTGTAACAGAGTTAGCAGAACTCCGACGGATTAATCCTGAAGATGCGGATTTAGAAGCGGCTTGGACAGAATTACTGGCTGACCCGGATGTGGCGCTTGAAAAGATCGTGTCTCAGCCTGTCTTAGACTGTTGTACCTCAACCTCCCAGTCTCAAAGATAAGAGTACAGAGATCGGATTTCGTATGACCTTATACTGTAGATGTGAATCGTACAGCTTTATGGGTGTTGGCTGAGTCAAAACAGCTCTACTCACTGTTTACCGAGTCAAAGGTCGGTCTTCTAGAATATTGAGACAAGGGTCTAGAGAGCTGTTGAAGATAGCTCTCTGGACTAGAAGTTATTTTGTCAGTGCTACGGGTAAGGTTAGTTCAGAAACTGATGAGCATCTGAACCAATAACACCATAGATTTGTTGCATTTCTATCTAAAATGGAGCGAGAGGACTCCCGCTAGAACGTGTTCGCGCAGCGTGCCGTAGGCATAGCGTTTAGCGGCGCTCCTCTCAAGAACAGATTGCCATTTACCTCTGAGATATTAAATTTGACATACTGAATGTATCAGAGGACAGTGATTAATATTGAGTTTGATATAAAAATTGATAGAAAAAATAATAATCACTAAAATTTAATAGTTTATTAACCTTCAAACTATAGACACTGTAAAAATATTGTGGTAATCTTTATAAGAAAATGGGTAAAAAAATCGGCAAAAAAAGACCACTTTAGCTGTAAAGATTGCCAAAGTAGTCTAGGCTGTCTAGGCTTTAGAATATTATCTAAAATCTAGAACTTGACTTACACCACAGTTCAACTCAATTTAGGACTTAGATTCCATTGCCGCAATTGTTAAGCGGGTTTTTAATACAGAATCTGGATTTAAACTAATTGAGTTAATTCCTAATTTCACCAGGAATTGAGCAAAATCCGGATAATCACTGGGGGCTTGACCACAAATTCCGATTTTTCGTCCTTGTTGCTTTGCAATTGTAATGATTCTTTTAATCATTTTTAGAACAGCCGGATCTCGTTCATTAAATAAATGAGCCACTAATCCAGAATCTCTGTCTAATCCTAAGGTTAATTGGGTTAAATCATTTGATCCGATAGAAAATCCATCAAATAAGTGACAAAATTCTTCTGCTAAAATGACGTTACTGGGTAACTCACACATCACATAAATTTGTAAGCCTTTTTCTCCCCGAACTAATCCATTTTTTGCCATTTCTGCTAATACTTTGCGTCCTTCTTCTGGGGTTCGACAAAACGGAATCATTGGGATAATATTCCCTAATCCCATTTCTTCGCGCACCCGTTTAAATGCTAAACATTCTAATCTAAAAGCATTGCGATATTTTGGATCCGTATAACGGGATGCACCGCGCCAACCAATCATCGGATTATCTTCATCGGGTTCAAACTGTTTGCCTCCTAATAAATTGGCATATTCATTACTTTTGAAGTCACTCATTCGCACAATTACTGGGCGGGGATAAAATGCAGCAGCAATTTTAGCAATTCCTTGGGCTAAACGGTCTACAAAGTAATCGGGTTTGTGGGAATATTGGGCGGTTAACGCTGCAATTTCTGCCTGTACTGTTTGAGATTGAAGTCGATCAAAATGGAGTAATGCCAGGGGATGAATTTTAATATGATTGGCAATAATAAACTCTAACCGCGCCAACCCGACACCATCACAGGGAATAGCCGACAAGCGAAAGGCTTCATCTGGGTTACCCACATTGATTAAAATTTGGGTTTGAGTTGTGGGTAAGTCTTGCAATATCGTTTCTTCGACGCGAAACGGAATTAACCCGTTATACACTTTACCTTCATCTCCTGCTGCACAGGATACCGTGACTTCTTGCCCCGTGTTTAAAATCTTTGTGGCTTCTCCACAGCCGACAATTGCCGGAATCCCTAATTCTCGTGCGATAATAGCCGCATGACAGGTTCGCCCTCCAGAGTCGGTGACAATGGCGCTAGCCTGCTTCATAATCGGTTCCCAGTCCGGATCGGTACGTTGGGTGACTAACACCTCTCCAGGTTGAAATTGACCGATATCTTGGGTATCCAAAATTACCCGAACTTTTCCTTGTCCAATGCGATCGCCCACAGCCCTTCCTTTAATCAACACATGGCTGCTATCCTGGAGTTGATACTGTTGCAGTACTTGTTGAGATTTTTGAGATTGTACTGTTTCTGGGCGGGCTTGGACGATAAATAATTCCCCGGTGATGCCATCTTTTGCCCATTCAATATCCATCGGCGAGAAACAGCCCCGTACTTTAGAATAATGATCTTCGATCGCAACAGCCCATTTTGCCAACTGCAAAATCTCATCATCGCTTAAAGCAAATTGCTGTTGTTGGGACAGGGGGACATCAATATTTTTTGTGAAACTATTGCGATGGTAAACCATTGCCACCGCTTTACTGCCCAGGCGTTTATCTAAAATGGGTTGAAAGCCTTCTCGTAAGCTGGGTTTAAACACAAGATATTCATCGGGGTTGACGTTACCTTGGACGACGTTTTCCCCCAAACCGTAGGCAGCAGTAATTAAAGCCGCATTTTTAAATCCGGTTTCGGTATCAATGGAAAACATTACCCCAGAAGTGGCCAGATCAGATCGAACCATTTTCTGGATACCCACTGACAGGGCAACGTCAAAGTGATCGAAGCCTTGGGTTGTTCGATAGGATATTGCCCGATCTGTGAAAATAGAGGCGAAGCAACGATGGGTCTGTTCGATGACGGCCTCAATGCCGCGAATATTGAGATAAGTGTCTTGTTGTCCGGCAAAGCTGGCATCCGGTAGGTCTTCGGCAGTGGCAGACGAACGCACTGCTACATCTGTGTTTTTACCATAGCGACTGCACAACTGAGAATAGGCTGTCGAAATGGCTGTTTCTAATTCAATCGGGAAAGGAGTATTTAAAATTAGAGATCTGGCTTGTTTTCCCCGTTGTTGTAAATTGCTGATATTTTCGACATCTAAATCAGCAAACAGTTGGCGTAATTTGTCTTCTAAATTAGCAGTTTGAATAAAATACCGGTAAGCCTCAGCAGTTGTAGCAAAACCAAGGGGAACTTGAATTCCTTTCGGGGTGAGTTGGCGAATCATTTCCCCGAGAGAAGCATTTTTTCCGCCCACTTCAGGTAAGCGATCAAGTCCAACTTCATCTAGCCATAAAATAAACCTATTTTCGACAGTTTTTGAAGACTCTTGATAGGTAATTGTGTTAACCATAAATTAATTACACTCCCAATTTAGACTGAACTCTGTATAGAATAAAGCCAAATTATTAGCTCATTTTATGCTAATTTTTATGAGCTATTAAAAGCTATATGCCCTTAATTTTTTGAGAATTTATTTTGGGCAATAAAAAGATAAAATGCTTGATCCCTGAGTATCTAATCTAAATATAGCTCTATTCTGATCTATTATTCTTGTTTTCCGATTTAATCTTTATTGGTTTCACTCGCTCTACTTCTCATTTTAATGATTTATTTTAAAATTGCCATCCTCTCTCATAATTTTTCAGAGTTATAAAAGGACAAAAATAGCAGCACCACTGGTTTATCGGTTATTCTTAAAAAAGATGAAGTTGATGAGAACAAGCCGAGAAAAGTTAAGAAATATTACAAAAATATTGCTCAATCTTCAGATAATCCTTGTGTAGAGAGGACTTGTCCGATTGAGTTTTTACTCTTGATGATTGGTCGTAAATGGTCAATTTAAATATTGCGAGAACTGTTTCAAGGCAGTCGCCGGACTCAGGAATTATTGGAAGCCTTACCGGGAATGAGTAGCAAAACCTTAACCTTGAGATTAGGACAACTACAACAGTATCAACGGGTCAAACGTACCGTTTACCCGGAAATTCCGCCCGATGTAGAGTATGCATTGACGGAAAAAGGGAGAGAATTAAGACCTGTTTTGATAGCCTTGAAACAGGTCGGTGAAACATAGTTACAGCAGCAACCTTGTCTGTCTCCGTTAGACTTGAGTAGTTAATGCTTAATTCTTTAGGTGTAGGGTGGGTTACTAACCCACCATAATTAATCTATAATCTGCTAATTCTCAGTCGGTTGAGTCGTGTCTGACGAACTCGGTGTACTCGGACTCGGGAGAAAGGGATTAGCCGCTGGAGGAATATCTGTGGGGGCTGGTAATAGTGTACCAGGTTCTGGGGAAGTCCCTGGTGTGGCAGGATTTTGATTATCCGTTTCAGGGGTTTCAGCAGAACTAGGTAACGTGGCTAAGGCAACGCGTGAACCCCCTACAGCCCGCATTTGATCTAAAACCTGAACCACATCGTTATACTTGGCATCTTTGGGGGCATACAATACCATTAAACCACTGGGGTTCCAACGTTTAAACCGTTTGAGTTGCCGATCTAATTGGTTGGCGTTTAATACCTGCTGATCGATATAGGTTCGACCTTGGGGATCAATTCCTACAATCAGCATTTTTTGCATTTGAGTTTCCCCAGTACTGGCTTTGGGTAAATCTACAGTAATTGCCTGTTGACGAGTTAGTTGTAAAGCTGCCAAAATAAAAAATGTCAAAATGCAAAAGACGACATCAATTAGGGGCAGTAACTCTATTCGCCCTTCGTCACTGGGAGTATCCACATTAATTTTCATCGCGGTTTAAGACTCCTGTTTTTCATCTTTCTCTAGATCTATAGATTCATCCACACCATCAGAGGTTTCAGCAGATAGATTTTCCAGCGTTGAAGGGAATGGTACTGTCTTCGGTTCAACTTCCGGTTCAACTTCCGGTTCAACTTCTGGCTGATCTAACCAGGATAACTGAGATTTCACTTGCGGCCAATCTTGACGATAGAGTAATTCCATCTCATTTCCGGCTTTATGAAATACCTTAGTTTGACTAAAAGAAAAAGCTTGAAATAAGCGATAAAAAGTTAAGCTGATAATGGCGATAATCAAACCTGTTGCAGTACTGATTAATGCTTCGCCAATACCTAAAGTTACCTCAGAAGCGGAAGAAGTTCCAATATCACCCAAGCGAATAGAACCTAAGGAGTTAATCAAACCCAGAACAGTTCCCAGTAATCCTAACATCGGGGACAGAGTAATCACCGCTTCTAATACTTTGTCACCCCGTCGCATCGCTGCTAATTCTTCATCGGCTGAAGCTTCTAACGCTAGACTAAATAATTCAGGGTCTGGGGTTTCTAGACGTAACGGCGCATATAGAAACCGTCCCATGGGTTGATTATTGACTTGTTTGGCGGTTTGATAGGCGGCCCCCCATTGTCCGCGACGGGCCGCATCAATCACACGATTAAAAATCTTCTGTTCTCGGGTGAGAGTATTCGCCCAAAACCACAACCGTTCGATAATGGTACTGATTGATAAAATTGATAAAACTAGCAGGGGCCACATGGCTGGGCCACCTTTGGCAAAAAGTTCTTGTATATTCATCTAAAATCTTAACTCCTCGATTTTCTTCTTCACCCCAGAGTTTTATACAACAATTGTTTTCACTTTGCTATTGAAAAGGCCTGATGTGACAGTAGTCTCTATCAACCCTATAGAACTCATTCGCTCAAGTATTTTAAACTGAATTGTCTAGAGTGTACCTGTTTGTGAGACAGTTTGTGTAGATGTATCGATCATCTAGGGTCAGATCGGGTCAGAATTGTCTTCTGATGACTCTTGTAACTGAAGTTCTAAGGTCATTAACTCAGATCGACGTTGACTCAGTTCAAATTCTAATGTTTGAATTTCTGCTAATAATTGCTGTCGTCGTCGTTCAACTGAATGGGATTGTCGCACAAAGTAAGCATCAATATCAACCCAAAGTTGAACTGCCCAATCTTTACTGGCTGTTTTGATTTCTTGTAAGACTTCTATATTACCATCTGGTTCTAATACAAATAAGGTATAAAGTCGTTCGGAAATCCCTTGTTTTTGTTTTTTCTTTTCACAGTAAAGATATAATCCGGGTTGTTGCTGGGCAAGCTGATCGAGTTGACTCACAAACGGGCCAAGAATAGAGTAGCCATCGGTTCGGTCTTTATCAACACTTTCGACATATTTACACCAATTTCCCGGTTTGGGAGTGAAACGAGTTTGCCAAAAACCGGGGGCATTAAAAAAGGCTTGTTTGAGGTTAATTAAGATAGAATAACTCATGATAAATTGAGAATGAAGAAAATAAAACTACACTAAGCACACTAGATTGCAGAGAATTAATTTATAAAGTCTGTATACTTTTGCAGTAAGTTTCCCTATTGAACAAATAGCTAAATTTATCGAGTTGTGGATATTGAAAGATAGAATAGTTCTAGAGATTGCACGCACTGCCGATCTTGATATAAAATCGATTGATTTGTTTTAATTTTTTCTGCAATCAATTTTCGCGCCTCTGAGTCTAAACCTAACCTGATTGCTATTTTAATATATTCTGAGGGATTTTGAGCAATCGTTTCCGTAACATTGATGCGTTTTAGAATACCTGCGGTTTGGCGACTACGCATGAGTTGACCTTCACAAGTGACAATAGGTAAATTGCAGGCGATCGCATCGAGACTGGTTAAAAATCCAGTAAATTTAAAAGTGTCTAAACTGATATCAGATAATAAATGAAGTTGTAAATAGTCTTGTTTATCGAGTCGGGGTAAAATTACACAATAATCTTCAAAATTAAGTCCGAATTTAGCAAATGCTAGATTTAATCGTTGTTTAAATTGTTCGGTAATCGCTGAATTCCAATGGGATAAAAATATAAACTGAGCTTTTTTGACTTGAGTCGCGATCGCGCCAAATATTTTATCGTATTGAGGTAAGTATTTAAATAAAGATTGACAGGATAGATAAATAATACTCTCTGTTTTTAGTCCAAAGCGATCGCGAGACTTTAATGGGTTAGGTAAAGACGGTTTTTGATAATATATTCCTAAATTAGGTAAAGTGATTAATTGTTCGCAATAGTGATTTTTGGGATGAATGGGTTCCAGGTATTCAGCAGAGATATAATAATTAATGGTTGGTAATCCTGTGGTCACGGGATGTCCCCAAGCCGCACATTGAATTGGCGCAAGTTGTAAGCCGGCAAGTTGAATAATTAGCGGCGACATTCCAATCTCTAAAAAAACAATAATATCAATTTTATCTGCAATAATTTGTTTAATCGTCATTTCTAAGTGATTCGGAATGTGATAGAAATGCTCACTATAGTAGCAAAATAAATCAGTGACATCATCTGCTTCTTGCCCCAAATGATAACAATAAACTTCAAATAAATCAGAATTGTGTTGTTTAACCCAACCTAAAAAAACTATTCCGATGGTATGCCATTCTAAAAAAGCAGAAATATAAGCAATTTTAATTTTATCTGTTTTCCTTCGAGTCAGCTTTTGAGTATATTTTGAATAATTTGCCGCCATTACTCGCAAGACAAAATTGCCATATTCTTGTTGCAGGGCTAAATCATTATATCCTTGATATTGTAAGTAAAAGTTAGTATTTTCTCCAATTGCCTGTAAGGCAAGTTGTTTTTCTTCTGTGGTTTCTAAAGGGCAATTTTGAATAATATTATTTAATAATTTATGAAATCGTTGACGATAAAATTTTATTTCTGCTTGAGTTTGATATAAAATTGGAAATATACGTTGCTCGGCTAACTGTAAGCGGATATTTTTAGGACAAATTTGCAAACCTTTTTTTGCTATTTGAATCCCTACTTCAGTTTGTCCTGAATTTTGTAATGCTAAAATCAATGCTAAATAAATATCAACAGAATTGGGATAATATTCTAAAGCTTGATTATAGAGACTGACCGCCGATGAAAATTGATCGATCTGTTGATAACAATCGGCTAAATTAAGATAGACTTCTATTGTTTTATTCTGAGACTTGAGAATAGCTTGATAATAATAAATAGCGGTTTGATAATCCTGTTGATAATAAGCCGCTGAACCTAGATAAAAATCAGCAAAATCTGGACTAGAACTAGCAGCGATCGCTAATCCATATTGATAGAGTAAATCGGGATGTTCAGGATATAATTCTAACGCGGTTTGATACAGTAAAACGGCTGGTTTAATTTTATTTTTAGCAATTAAAATATTACCTAAACCCAGATAATTATCAATCTGACTATTATCAACTACAATTCCTTGAGAATAAGAGTTTTCCGCTAATTCAAATTCTCCTAATTCTAGATAAAGATCGCCAAGCCGGCAATAAATCAGGGAATGCTCGGGATTTAAATCAATTGCGGTTTGATAGGCTAAAATAGCTTGTGAAAAATCTCCTAACTGTTGCCAAGCCCAACCCAAATCAGCGTAAATCATGGTATGATCCCCCTCAAGATTTAACGCCTGCTCTAAAGCAGCTAATGCTTGCTCCCAGTCCCTTTGACAACTATATATTTTGCCTAAACCCCACCAGGCGATGGCATCTGTGGTTTCTCTCTCTAGAATCTGTTGATAGATTGCGGCGGCTTCATTCAAATACCCAGCTTGATATAATGCCCACGCTTCACCCTGCAACTGCTTAACCGACTCCATCATGACTATAAAACCCTTTTGAAATATTTGTGAGAGAGTATAATTCAGTCAGATATCCATCTTTAAGTTCTGTACTATATAATTTTTGCTTACATAATAATAGTTAAAGCATTTAAAATCTATATATTTGTCAAATTTTAATGATATTGTTAAGAGAAATTACAGAGATTGATTGTACGAATTCACGGGACTTGACAGCGTAGGGTGAGATTTTGTATGATTTAAGTATAGGCTAAAATTGAGTATAGGTATACCTAAAAACTGAACTTACCGTCAGTACTCTCTTCAAATCCCTATTATCTCGATGAGTATTTGCCATAATACTTAGTAGAACTGACTTTAGAATCTTTGAGAAATAACATATATTGAAATCTCTGCTTTGACAGTAGGTTGACAAAATTATAAATATCTGCATTCTTTGCTAAGATTAGCCAAAATTGATAGATCTATAATTTAAAGATCTTAATAGAAGTACTAATCTCATCATTGTCGCCAAAAGAGATATTCAACAGGTTTTATCTGTTGAGCGAGAAGACCCTCAACTCCGTTGAAGAGATGAGAGCGACCCTTGACATTTTTGTGTTTGAAGTACTAGCATAAAAATGTAGTTGTTTTGGGTCGAAAACAATGATTGTCTTAGAGATGAAAGCATATCCCAAGCTCTATCAGCAAGTCGCTATTGATGAGGCGATATTAACAGTACAATTCATCAGAAACAAAGCTCTAAGGCTTTGGATGGATGCGGGGAAAGAGGACAAAATTAATAAGTATGACCTCAATAAGCATTGTGCTGTTTTAGCCAAAGAGTTTGTGTTCGCAGGCGCATTAAACTCAACTGCGATCGCAGGCTGCTGCTGAGCGTGCTTGGGCTGCAATAGCGCGTTTCTATGACAATTGCAAGCGAAAAGTTCCGGGCAAGAAAGGATACCCTAAGTTCCAAAAGAACAACCGTTCTGTTGAATATAAACACTCGGGGTGGAAACTATCAGAAGATAGAAAGAAAATCACCTTTACTGACAAAAAGGGTGTTGGAACCTTGAAACTCAAAGGAACCCGCGATTTGAATTTCTACCCAGTTGACCAGATTAAACGAGTCAGAATAGTTAGGCGTGCAGATGGTTACTATGTGCAGTTTTGTTTAAATGTAGACATTCACGACTATGTAAAACCATTAAAACCCACTCAGAAATGTGTAGGCTTAGATGTTGGGTTAGCTCACTTCTATACTGATTCAAAAGGTAACGCTGTTGAGATTCCTCAATATTATCGTAAAGCTGAAAAGCAACTCAACAGACTCAATAGACAGAAGTCTAAAAAGTTTAGAAAGGGTCAACAACAGACGAACAACTATAAAAAAGCAAGATCTCGATATGCTCTGAAACATTTAAGAGTAAGTAGGCAACGTAAAGGCTTCGCTGTAGAAACAGCGTTGCGCGTAATCCAATTTAACGATTTGGTCGCCTATGAAGACTTAAAGGTTTCTAATATGGTTCTTGACATACTCCCCTCCCTAAAGAGGAAGGGGATTCTTAGCAGTTACTAATTCTTGGTTCAGTGACACAACTTATTGATTCAGATTGCTCCTCATCAACAGAGGTCGAAGTCTCCCCAAGCGTTCCTGATATTAAATCAGCAGTTTCCAAATGTCCTTCGGTACTGTATTGTTGATACTCATTTCCTAAAATGCTCATACCCTTCTTCAAAATGTTCAAGGCAGCGTTAGTATCTCGACAGATTTCTGTGTGGCACTTTGAGCATTTATGGGTTCGGGTACTGAGGGATTTTTTCACTCTAAAACCACAGTTAGAACAGTCTTGAGAGGTGAAGTTTGGACTAACAGAAATAACTGCTTTATCCCAAACTTTTCCAAAATAGTCTAACCATTGGGTGAATTGATACCAACTTGAATCAGAAATAGACTTAGCCAAGTGATGATTCTTGACCAGATTTTGAATTTGAAGATTCTCATAGACCACGACATCGTTAGATGTCACCACGTACCGAGCTAACTTCACTGCCCAGTCTTTACGCTGTCTTTGAACCTTCAAATGGGACTTGCCTAGTCTAATCCTAGCTTTGTGATAGTTATTTGATTGGGGTTTTGCTCCCTTTTTAAACTTTCTAGATAGTCGTCGTTGTAGTTTCTTAATTCGTTTCTCAGCCTTCCTCAAATATTTAGGATAAATAGCTGCATTGTCATTTTGGTCTTTGTAGAAATAGTTCAAACCTAGATCTAAACCGACTACATTTCCGGTATAATTTCCCGGCTCAGAGCGGTTAGCATCAAAACAAAATTGTGCATAATAACCATCGGCTCTCCTAACAACTCTGATTCTATTAATCTTTAAGGTTAACAAGTCTTCTCGCACTTCTTTATTGCAGAATAGAGAGAATTGACCTGCTTTAAACCCATCCGTAAAGTTAATTGATTTACAGTCACTTGATAACTTCCAGCCTGTAGTCTTATACTCAACGGAACGACAATGTTTCTTGAATTGTGGGTAGCCTTTCTTTTTAGCACCTTCACGACAACGACGATAGAAGCTTGATATTGAATTCCATGCTCTTTCTCCTGAAGCTTGACGAGCCATTGAGTTGAGTTTTTTGGCAAAAGGAAATTCTTTCGCTAACTCTTTACATAGGCGAGAAATTCGAGATTTATCCACATCCCGTTCATCTCGCCATAATCTAACTGCTTTATTCCTGATGAACTGAGCAGTCCTTATAGCCTTGTCAAGTCTTTCATATTGAGACTTTGAACCCTTTAATAACTTAGCTTCTCGTACTATCATCAAGGTATCTTACCACAAACCAACCTGGATAACAATCTTTTTGGCTCGCTATCCATCCCCGCCTTAAGAAGACGGGGCTTTCCGCTCGATTTCGGTAACA
>CAYNXM010000227.1:0-38652 GCA_964401105.1 uncultured Lyngbya sp.
GTCAAGGTTAATTTACTCATACTAAAATCATAGCACTATCCTTCACATTCATGTAGGATAGGCGGAATCAATTCCGCGAGTCATTTTTCATCCATGGGATAAATCCACATGGCTCTCCCGCATCCTCTAAAGTCTTGGTAGGGTTTCAATATAGGGTGATTTTCGCGCGCCACAACCGCCCCATTCACCAAAGCGCATCTTCTCCCCGTTGCCTAATTTCCTCTTCCCTTATTCCCCAACAGAGAAAAAGCTCACATGATAGGGGTAGCCTTTCCAAGGATGGACTTGGATCTCCTTGATGATTGTTTTACCACTCCAAGACAATTCAGGCACATTCAGTTGAACCATGGTTTTATTTTCAACCACTTTCTTCATTAAATTTTCTAAGGTTTTTGCGCCTACGGTTAATTGTACAGAATTCGCTCCATCATGACCATAGAGAGCAGCGGGAATTAAACCTTCACGACGCAAAGCATTGGGCTTTGTACCTTCTTCTCGTTGATGACATTCGACTGTAATTTCCATTTGTTGCTAATTTTTTAAATAAACTGAATGGGTGAACGGCTGTGCCTGAGGTGAATTACCCCACTAAAAATTCAGCACAATCAAGATGTATGTCCAACTCATATCGCATCAGAATTCTTCTGAGGATCGCTTGCGGCACAGGCACAATCCCTAATCTTAGCAAAATTTACCCGCAACAAAAAACTTGATCAAATTGTACAAGTTGTGCTACTATCAATACCTGTGTTTGAAAAACACTCTGGGGGCGTGGCGGAATGGTAGACGCTACGGACTTAGGAAACTGAGCCTTGAGGTGAGAAATCCTTCAAGTGACGGCTCTCAAATTCAGGGAAACCTAAATCTGGTGACAGACAAGGCAATCCTGAGCCAAGCCAAACAACTGAAAAATTGTTAGAAACTCAAAAGTTCTAAGAATAGTGAGGTTGCAGCGAAGGTGCAGAGACTCGACGGGAGCTACCCTAACGTTTAGTCGAGGGTAAAGGGAGAGTCCAATTCTCAAAACCATCAGTTTCGGAATTAGTTTCTGAAGAGATGAAGGTAGCAGCGAAAGCTGTGGGAGAATGAAAATCCGTTGACCCTAAAAGGTCGTGTGGGTTCAAGTCCCACCGCCCCCATTTACCAAAGTTAAAGCTTTGATCCGGAGAGTCAATATGGATATCTCTCCAGGTATTTAATTGAACTTCTGTATCCGTCATATTTGATCCCACTTGAGCGGTTCAATATATGTAGTTGTGTTAAGATTCGTGCAATGAAATCAGGTGAGCCTGAAAGGGTTTGCTGTTTTATTTGTCAATTCTGATGAGATTGATCCAAAAAAAAGAACAGCTTCTCAAAAATGTGAAAAAATTTAAATTAATATTACCCTTTCGTTCAGTAGTAATCTGTTTGTAGTAGCGCGTTTAAGACCCATGACCATTGCATTAGATCAAATTGACCGGATTGTTTGGAATCAACATCATGACCCCTTTGAAGTCCTCGGCCCTCATCAAATAGAGCAAAACGGTAAACCCGTATGGACTGTGCGAGCCTATTTACCCGATGCCGATGCAGCATGGGTCATTTTACCAGAGGCGCGAGAAGAACACCGTATGCAGTCGGTTCATAATCCCCACTTTTTTGAGTGCATCATTGATGTACCCGAGCTGGCGAACTATCAACTGCGCTACAAGCAGGGAGACCATGAACGGGTTGTTTATGATCCTTATGCGTTTCGTTCGGCTAAATTAACCGATCTAGATGTTCACCTGTTTGCTGAAGGCAACCACCACCGCATCTACGAAAAACTCGGTGCTCATTTAATCAACCTGAATGGAGTGAGTGGGGTCTATTTTGCCGTTTGGGCACCCAATGCTCGCAACGTTTCAATTCTGGGTAACTTCAATAATTGGGATGGCCGCCAACACCAAATGCGGAAGTTTGGTAATGGGATATGGGAGCTATTTATCCCTGAAGCGGGTGTTGGCGAAGCCTATAAATACGAAATCAAAAACTGGGAAGGTCACATTTACGAAAAATCCGATCCCTACGGTTACTATCAGGAAGTGCGGCCCAAAACTGCTTCAATTGTGACTGATTTAGATAAATATCAGTGGAATGATGCAGATTGGATGGAAAAGCGCCGTCATACAGACCAGTTGACTCAACCCATTTCTGTGTATGAATGTCATTTAGGCTCCTGGAACCGAGCGGCGATGGCTGAACCTCATGTTCTGCCCGATGGTACTGTTGAGCCGGCAATACAAGCGGTTGAACTCGATCCTGGTGGCCGCTATTTAACCTACCGTGAGTTAGCCGAACAGTTAGTTCCTTATGTCAAAGAGTTAGGATTTACTCACATCGAACTGTTACCGGTAGCGGAATATCCCTTTGACGGGTCTTGGGGTTATCAAGTGACAGGTTATTATGCCCCCACTTCTCGCTTCGGTACCCCCGAAGACTTTATGTATTTTGTGGATGAATGCCATAAAAATGATATTGGCGTGATTGTAGACTGGGTACCGGGACATTTCCCCAAAGATGGACATGGCTTAGCCTTCTTTGATGGTAGCCATTTGTATGAATATGCAGATCCTCGCATCGGTGAACACAAAGAATGGGGAACTTTAGTCTTTAACTATGGCCGCAATGAAGTTCGTAACTTCCTCGTAGCCAATGCTTTATTCTGGTTTGATAAATACCATATTGACGGAATGCGGGTAGATGCGGTGGCTTCGATGTTATACCGTAACTATTTACGTGAAGATGGAGCATGGGTTGCTAACCATTACGGCGGTGCTGAACACATTGAGGCGGCTGATTTCTTGCGGCAAACCAATCATGTCGTTTTCAGCTACTATCCCGGTTTACTATCCATTGCCGAAGAGTCTACCTCTTGGCCAATGGTCACCTGGCCGACTTATACCGGGGGTTTAGGCTTCAACCTCAAGTGGAACATGGGGTGGATGCACGATATGCTGGAGTATTTTGAGATGGATCCTTGGTTCCGTCAGTTTCATCAGAATAACATCACCTTCAGTATGATGTATCACCACAGCGAGAACTTCATGCTGGCGTTATCCCATGATGAAGTGGTACATCTTAAGAAGAATATGTTAGGCAAAATGCCAGGAGATGATTGGCAAAAGTTTGCTAACGTTCGCTGTTTGTTTGCCTATATGTTTGCTCATCCGGGTAAGAAAACCCTATTTATGGGAATGGAATTTCCCCAGTGGAATGAATGGAATGTTTGGGGTGCTTTACAATGGGAACTTCTGCAACATCCTAATCATCAGGGAATGCAGCGGTTCTTTAAGAATTTAAATCATCTTTACCGCACCGAACCTTCTTTGTACGAACAGGACTTCAATGAAGAAGGGTTCACATGGATTGATTGTAGCGATAATAGTCATAGCGTGGTGTCGTTTATTCGACGAGCAAAAGATACAGATGATTTTACGGTTGTCATTTGTAACTTTACACCCCAACCTCACAGTCATTATCGCATTGGTGTTCCTCAACCCGGATTTTATACCGAATTATTCAATAGTGATGCTGGGGAATATGGCGGTAGTAACATGGGGAACTTAGGCGGAAAATGGACAGAGGAATGGTGGCTGCATAACTATCCCTATTCTATCGATCTCTGTTTACCACCGTTAGGGGTGTTGGTGTTTAAGTTAGACCCAGAAAAAACCGAAGCCGCCTACAATCAGTCTGAGGAGACATCAAACACCGAAAGTTAAGGCGATTGAGTAGAGGTGTTACATACAGCGTCTCTACCAGTTATTAGTAAGCTGACCCCGGTCTGTTGGCGTAGCCTGCCGTCAGGCATAGACGCGGGGCATTACGTGCAAAGCACACGCGCTCGCAAACGCCTTTAATCCTCAATCCCCGAGTGTTTCGCCAAACACCAAACCACGCGCCTAAGCTCGACATAGATTGAACTTAAAGATGGGGATTGAGGTGAGGGCCCGCGATCATTCTAGGATTCCCTCAGAGTCACCCTAGGACTGTAGCAGCAAGATAGATAGCCCCCAGTCGGATGGTATTGGCAGCATTAATTGTCAAAGAAAGACTACGGAAAAGTGATAGAGAAACAGTAGAACAAATCCGGGAAAACCCTGCTGGGTCCGTCCTTACGCGCCCGGAAACCTTGGTGCGGGCGGTGCGCTATTTACAATACTTTATAGGAAAGTCAACCTACAGCAATGAAGCCCTATTTGATGCTTCACTGTTTGTGCACTTCCGCACAAGAATCATTGTAGATTTAGTCAAGAAATGAAATTAAAAAATAGTGAGTATTGCCCTAGAAAAAAAAGGGGATTCCCTTCAAGAGAAAGAGTCCAAACGTGATGACTTACCGAATCAAGGTAGACTAATAACTGACGACTAGCGACAACAGCAAGGTTTTTAGCTCTATTCAGCAAGCCCTAGATATACCTAATCAATCTTTAAGAAATTGACAAGAATGGTATGGAAGTGGTAGACTAACTCGAACGTTTGGGGGTTATGTATCAACTAGTTTTCTCGAACGCCTTTAAAGTAAGGTATTCTCCTTAATCGGGATGACAGGATTTGAACCTGCGACATCCTGCTCCCAAAGCAGGCGCGCTACCAAGCTGCGCTACATCCCGGATCGTACTTCTATAATATTACCCTAGTTTAGGCAATTCGGGCAAAAAATTACAAAATTTATTCAGTGGGGGTTGAGCCGGGAGTCACGCAAGCAGACAATATTCAAAACTTGAGGTAGATTGTTAAAGGTGATTGCTGCGGATTGTCCACTTCAGCATCAACCGATGTGCAACATTTAACCTACCCAAACCTACTCACAAGCAGGAAGAATCTGTATAGCACCAGGTAAAAACCTAGTGGTTGTTGCCGACAAAGCTCGAATCATGATATTCCGAGCGCCATTCCAATCCCGTGGCAAAGCCAAACCACATTCTGGGCATTGGAATTTTTTATTTCCACCTAATTTTTCGTGGATATGTCCACATTCTGGGCAAGTTTTGGAAGTATAGGATTCATTGACTAACACCACGCGAGAACCATGTTTTTCTGCCGTTTGAATTAAGTGCTGTTGGAACTTGTAATGCCTCCAAGTCAGCATGTTTCTAGCGGTTTTCTTATTTAATTTTCTCGCAGATTTGACCACCATTTGAGACGTTTCAAATTTTGGCAAAAATATGAGTTTATACTCGCTAACCAAAATAGAAGCCACTTTGCTGTGCAAATCTTTGATTAATCTCTGAATCCTTTGACGTAGACGGTGGGCTGCCTTCCTCATTGCTCGTCTCTGGCGCTTTGCAGAGCTTAAGCCAATGCGACTCATTAGCCTGTCTAATTGATGGCAAAGCCTTTGGATTTTTCCAATGTCATGTTTCCCAAATTCAAGATACATTCGACCATCGAATCCGGTCAAAAATGTTCTCACGCCAGGGTCTAAAGCGATTACGTGGTTTCTCTCATCGTCCCTGTGTTGCGGTTCGATGTACTCAGGGAAAATACCATACCATCCCCCTTTAACCCAGACCAATTGTGTGCCGTAAATACATTCGGACGGAAATCCTTGGGGGCAGCGTACGGTTAACCCCTTAACTTTAGTGGGATACCAACAGCCTTTTTTGAAATTCCCAGCCTTGAACTTTATTACTTGACTAACTTGACGGCAGGACTTGAACTTGGCAAAACCACCGTTTACTAAGGCTTGCTTAACTGCGTCTACAGCATCAGCTACAGCCTCTTGTAATTGATGCCCTGGTAGTTGTTTTACCCATTCTGGACGATTAGCAGCTCTAGCCAGCTTTTGCAGGTCGTAAGTACTACCTTTGTAACCATCTCGAATAGTCGCAATAGACCAGTTGTAAATCCAACGGTAGGCATTTAACCAAGTTTTCCAGACTCGGTGTAATTCTTTAGATGGAAACACCCTGATCTTCAAGACACTGTTTGGTGTCAACTTCTTGGTTTGGTTTCTCGGTTTTGTCTTGAACCGCTTTTGTGACTTGCTTTTGGTATTTTCTAAGTCCGTAAAGCCTAGCACTGAAGCAGTGGAGGATAGACAAGATATCTTCAAGCAGCTCTTGTTCTGGGGAGAGTTTACGCTCATTGAGAACCACGAGTTTGACTCCGCCTTGTTGACACAACCATTCCAGAAGTGGAAATCCAAATCGGACTGCTCTGTCCGGGTATGCGACGACAAATGTTGAGATATCAGACGAGTATATCTGTTCCAATACTTTGAGGAATTTTCGCCGTTTAAAATTGAGCCCTGACCCAACCTCTGAAACAATTTTTGCATCTGGGTATTTTGAGCGTAAAAATTCAGCCTGTCTATCGAGGTCATCTGTTTGGGAATAAGTAGAGACTCTTGCATAACAGACAACGGGCTTACTCTGAGGGTCTTCTCCTTCGATGCAGAACCGTCTTTGATTGCCTTCTGTTCGGATACTGTCAAGTTTTCCTTCTTTGTCCCAACGCCTGAGGGTATTGATTGAAACCCCGTAGTGCTGAGCTGCTTGTTTTGGGGTGACATATTTTTTCATCACTTTAAACCTTGCTAAAGTTAGTTTAGCATTTTTAATAAGGTTTGTAGAGGTTTAGCGAGAAAAACAGCTAATAGTTACACCTCTAACAATGATTTTCCCTCTCTACCTGCGTATTGTCACCCGGCTCAAGCCAGCATCAAATTGTACCTCCTCTGTTGACACTCCCGCCGATAAATCGGGGGATTCTAGCTTCAAGCCATCTCTGTCTTGAAACCCGGGGGGGGTTATTTCCCTCAGCAAGCATCTGTTTAATGTCGGCCTGGCTGCTGGGCAGCAGAGTAAAAATCTTTGATGGGTGTTTCGGTCTCTCATCTTCCACTTCCGACCCCCTGGTTATCCCAGTATTTCATTTCGGTGATGCGAGTTGTAGGAGTAAGAATCACCAATCAAGATTCGAGGCACACGCAGGGTGCGTTGCTGTTAAATTTTAACAGACTTTTATTTATTGGTGGCAATTTACCAGTCGATCAATCGACCGTTGAGAGCCACATTAAGATAGAAACTACTCTCATAAGGCCTAAATAAGCTAGTCTGGATACCAGAACATTCCTTTGATTCCCTCTGGGTCGGGTACAAAACCCAAATTTCGGTAAAAATCCACAACCTGAGGGTCTGCAAATAAAGTAATGTTGCTGATATCATCGCTACGGAGTTTTTTAATGATAAATTTCATCAAAGCCTTGCCTAAACCTTTACTCTGGAAATCAGGGTGGACGACCACATCCCAGAGAGTGGCATTAAAGGCATGATCGGAAGTGGCACGAGCAAACCCAATCAGTCGTCGCTGGTTCCCACGCATTTGCCACATGGAAACCACAAGAAAGCTATATTGAATGGCTTTTTTGACTTTTCTTAAGGGCCGACGAGACCAGCCAACGGCGTTACAGAGTTCTTCAAGCTCATAGAGATCAATATCGCGCTCTGTGCTAAAAAAGACTCGACCACTGCTGATCGGCTTCCGGGCTGCCGGGGAATTAGAATTATTTCCCTCGGGGGTGTATCCCTCGTATTCCTCCATCATTTGGGAGCTAGGAGTCGAATCTGAACTGCTAAACAAGTTTTTCCAGAAACCCATGCAGGCGTGGTAATGATAGTAAACATGAATGATCGTAATTAGATAGTATATCTCCCGTACCCTCCCCGCAATTATGGCTCCGGGCTTAAAAACATCCACTTTAGAACTGTTAAAGCGCTTCAACCGAGCGTTTCCCCAATTTTATGAGCAATTTGTCAGTAGTGAAATTCAGTTACAAAATCTTAAACTGGCTTATCAAATTTACCGCACTCGACAGGCGGTGATCGAGGTTAAGCCGGAAGGCAGTCGCAGTGCCCTCCATTTTGCTTATCGCAACCAGTCATTCCTACTGAGTGATATTTTTGGGGTATTGGCTGCCTATGGACTCACCATTCATAGCTTAAGTCTGTATGGACAAATCTACCCACCGATGTTGGTGTTCATTAAGTTAGTGGTGTCCCGAGGGGGCAAAGCCCTAACGGAGAAGACTTCTGAAAATGTCAGTCGCGCCATCACAGAAGCCCTAGCAGGGCATTTTGAAGTGGAAGAGATGCTGGCGGTCGAATTTAACCTTGATGCCGGCTTAGAGGACGTAGCAACTGAGTTTTACGTCGATCCTGTGTTTCACCTCCCCGCTTTACTGATTGAGGCTGATAACCAACCGGGATTATTCTATAAAGTTATGTATGCCATTTGGCAAGAAGACTTACTCGTAGTCAACGCTAACCTATTGGTATGGCGGGGACGAACCCGATTAATTCTCTATCTCCTTGGCCCAAACGAGAGTTTAATCCCAGATTATCTTGGCCAGAAAATTGCAGAAGGAATGCGACAACGGTTAATGGGGGAGAGGTATTAATGACGATTGAGATAGGGTGAGGGAGAGAGGGGGAGACTGAAGTTATTTGATAATAACCGTTAATCTCTTGTCTCCTCACCTTGTTTCCCTTTTTGTTCTTTTCCTCTTTTGTTCTAAATTTCAGCGTAGGCACGTTCAACTAAACGACGGGCTAAAGTTTGAACACCGGTATGAGTATAATAATTGGTTGTCATATCTAGGAAGGCAGCAACATAATCTAATTTATCGTCACTAATATCCACAAAGCTTTGAAGATTTTTAACCACTTTTTCTGGGGTTAAACCTCTGTCTGCGACAAAGTTACTCATCCATCCTTGCACTGACCCAAAGCTTTCTTTAACAAATCCTAATTTATCTGCTGGGTTGCCGCCGGGAATTAAATCGTTAATCCGTTTAAACCCTTCATTTTTTTGTAATTCAGATGGACTTAAATTAGAAATTGTACTACCCACTGCTTGAATAAAGTTGGGTCCGAGTGGAATTAATCCATCTAAACAAACTAAGGCCGCCATTCGCATTAAAGCTTCATTGCCATAATTACCTAATGCCCCTAAAAATTCCCCAACACTATCACCGGGAATCCCATTAATTTGACAAAACGCGACTAATTCAACGACCACTTTTAAAGACAAATCAATGGCTTGAGCTTTATCCGCTTTGGGAGTTAGTTTATTGATTAGTCCTAAAAAGCTGATCTTTTCACTAATTTTATTTGCCAGGGCAGCCGTACCTAAAGCGGTTCCCGCATTATCAATATTTTGGTATAGCCAGAACGCTCGTTGATAGCCTTCAGACTTATCATTATAGAGCCACAAAGCCCGTTCACTAATATCTTGAATTAAACCGGGATCGTCTTCCCCAGTCACTGTCCGAACAGTATTGTCAAACCCGACTAAATTGTTCCACTGTCCCGGTACAGCAAAATCTAACCCTTTCAATACCATGATGGTAGGGCCGCCTGTTGGTAGATTATCAACCAATTCAATAATGGATTTACTCATCAATCATACTCCTGAAAAAAATTGCTTACTAACTTCTCTGTCGATTGCTGTCGTTTTTACTAATCAATTTATTTCTGATATTAATTTAACTGACAGACAAGATCAAATCTAATTAAGTCTAATTAAGACGAGCTAAACCCGTGAGGTTAAATTGCTGTAGCCATTGTTCTCGATCGCTAGATGTAAATGAATCAGAATTTGATTTCACTTTGACCTGATAGCGATCGCCAACTAAAATAGCAGTGGTATTTTTACCTTGATTGACAGCCGGATAACCTGCAATCCTTTGACTGCTATTGTTGAATTTGTTAGCCGCACTGGGATTATTTGCAATATCATTAATAGAAAGTAAGGCTAAATCTGTACCCCCTTGGGACAATTGTGCTTGAGCAAATCCTGTTTTTTCTTGACGAAATGTGACTTTGTAATCTCCCTTACCTTTCGGGAAAAACTTATTAAACTCCCCACCCGATACGGGTTGAGCCGCAACTGGTTGAGAGACTTGATCGGCTGTCGGGGGTGCTGAGGTGGTTGCAGTACATCCTGAGAGCAACAGAAATAGGGCTAAAATGCTGGCGACGAAGATTTTGGGTAAACGTTTTGAAATCATGGGTTTTATGCCGTAAGATCGTAAAATTAGCTACATTGAGCGATGGTTGACTGTCTAATTGTAGTCTGAATAGATCGCTTTCATCCAAAAGATTTAAAAAGATTAGGAATAGATCAGATCACTTCGGTTAAAGGACAAGGAAAACTTATTTTGGTGGAGTCAAATTGATGATGATATTATAACTAATTAATCGGATATGATGTTATGCGATCGCTTTGCTGTTTGAATGGCTGGAATTTCAGTTTAACGATCGCTGTCGATTTAAAGAGTTGGAATTTCGGTTTGGCGATCGCACAGGAGTGATGGAAACTCACTCGATGCGATCGCGTCTGAGCAGAATATAATATTACTCCTGTGACTTTGACTAAAGAAAAAGTCTTTGGCAGATTTTCAGCTTTAAAAAAATCAACTCGAAAGGGCGAACCCCTAGTAGATCGATTAACACTTCGGGAAAAAGTGATTCAAGCCGAGGTTGTTCCCTTGCTTTGTAGAAACACTGGTACTGTTTTAGGCTTAGAGAATTATGCAGGGGGATGGACAAACTCTTGGGCAGCGGAGAATAACAAATAGTTTGATCCACGACTGCAAACTATCAAATAATCAGCTTACAGCCAATGGACAGAGAAAGCTTACTATCGTGTTTATGGACGTTTAACTAATGACTTAGATGTGCCTTTCCAATTAGATCATGATGCTATTCGTCAAGGTGAAACCCACGTCCATGAAGCTTTAAGAGAAGCATTAGCCAATAGCTTAATTCATGCCGATCATTTATCGACTCGATCCATAAAAATTGTTAAACTCAAAGACCTTTTTTATTTTTCCAATCCAGGTCGTCTCAGAATTCCTGTTGAACGTCTCTATGAGGGAGGTTACAGCGATCCTCGTAACCCCACTCTCCAAAAAATGTTTCAAATTCTTGGCATCGGGGACAAGGCAGGTTCAGGTTTCCCAAAAATTCTACGAGCATGGAGAGAACAACAATGGCTACTACCTCTTGTTTCGGAGAAACCCGATCTCGATTTAACAACTGTTGCCTTACCAATGGTTAGTTTAATTCCGGAAAAAGTTGAAAAGGAACTACGTGGGATTGTTGGGAGCAACTATTGCTATCTTTCAGAGCTTGATCGGATTATTTTGGTACTTGCTTGTAGTCTTGGAGAAATTAGTAATAGTGATATTCAGTGTTATAGCCCAGAGCATCCTAGAGATATTAGTGATTGCTTGAAGCAGTTGGTCGGTAACGGTTGGTTACAAAAGTATGGTCACGGTCGCGGAACGTACTACAGCTTACCGGATGCTGAAAGCTCCAATCTGTTCTCATTGCTACAAGGTCCCGAATCTTCTTTATCCAACTGCGATCATTTGGCGACTAGCTCCGATCATTTGACGGCAAGCTCCGATCATTTGATGGCAAGCTCCGATCATTTGGAAAAATTAAAAGCGATCGCGAAACCTGTCCGAGAAAAAGGAAAAGTCTCATCAGAAGTCATGCGTAAAATGATCCTAGAAGTTTGCCAAGGAGTATTTTTAACCAATCAACAGTTAGCAGAGGTACTAGATCGATCCACCCACACCCTAAGAACTGCCTACCTTAAGGATATGGTAAAAGAGGGATTATTAGAACTTCGCTATCCTGATAAACCAACTCATCAAGACCAGGCTTACCGAACTAGAGAGAAAGTGCGAGCAGGCGAAGATTAATGTTTACCTATTCTGCCTTCTGAGACTCTGCCATCTCCCCAAACATAGTAAAACACCCCATACACCACTCCCGCGCCACATCGCCGAAATTGGAAACCTCGCCCGATAATTGGCACACTCCGACAACAATCGTAATGGTACAACTTTAAGGACTATTGTTATGAGTTTATTGTTACTCTACAACTAGGACTAATCTATCAGCAGTTATTCTACTGTTACAGATTTAGCTAAATTACGCGGTTGATCTACATCTAAACCCCGTCGGGCGGCAATATAATAAGCCAGTAATTGTAGGGGAATAACGGTTAAAATGGGGGATAATAATTCATCCACAATGGGAACGGCTAAAACATCATCAAAAATCTCACTGGCTTCTAATTTTTCTTTGGGAGTGACTCCAATTAACCGGGCATCTCTGGCTTTTGCTTCTTGAGCATTGGATAAGACTTTTTCATAGACCATTCCGGGCATGGCGATCGCCACAACAGGCACTTTTTCATCTAATAGTGCAATCGGCCCATGTTTCATTTCTCCTGCGGGATAACCTTCGGCATGAATATAACTAATTTCTTTGAGTTTCAATGCTCCTTCTAAGGCTATTGGAAAGTTAATGCCACGTCCGACAAAAATAAAGTCTTGAGTTTCATTAAAATCATGGGCGAGTTCTTCAATGATAGAGGCTTGAGCATTTAAAATCTGTTCAATTTTATTTGGCAGTTGGCGCAATCCACTGATTAATTGTTTAATCCGTTCAGGAGAGATAGTATTTCGTTGCCATGCTAAATCTAATGCTAATAAATAAAAGGCGATTAATTGAGCGACAAATGTTTTAGTTGCGGCGACACCAATTTCAATTCCGGCACGAGTATCAATGATATTAGGTACTAATTGACCCAGTGAACTTTCCGGGCGATTTGTAATCCCTAACATTCGTGGTTTAAATGCAGGGGCTGCATTAATTCGCCGTTGGTTTTCCATTGATAACGCGGCTAATGTATCGGCTGTTTCACCCGATTGAGTTACGCCAATAATTAAGGTATTGGGTTGTAAAGGAGCGGGAGCATAACGCACTTCCGAAGCATATTGAACGGTTGTGGGGATTTGCGCCAATTGTTCTAATAAATATTTCCCTATTAAGCTAGCGTGCCAACTCGTACCACAGGCTAAAATTTGAACTTGATCTAAGTCTTGATACAGTGTTGATTCTAATCCTAAATTAATCGGCGACTGTCCTAAAATTGGCGGTTGAGGAATTGCTGTTTGTGCTTTTTCGTCCGTTTTTTCTGTGCCCCAATCTTCTCGAATATAAGCTTGTAAACAATCCCGCACTACACCCGGTTGCTCATGAATTTCTTTGAGCATAAAGTGTTTAAAAACGTTTTTCTCAACTAGAGTTGGACTCCAATTGAGAATGCGGGGCACTTTATTTAAACGTTTTCCAGCAAAGCTATAAACTTCTACTCCCAGATGAGTTAAACGCGCCACTTCACCATTATCTAAACTTAAAACTGCTTGCGTATAAGGCACTAATGCTGGGGTATCGGAAGCGCAGAAAAATTCCCCTTGTCCTAAACCAATAGAAAGGGGGGCTTGTTGACGGGCAACAATCAATTCATTGGGAAAATCAGCCGATACAACAGCGATGGCGAAAGCCCCCTCTAAGCGGTTGACGGTGTGGCGTACCGCATCCAATAATAGAGAAATTGAGGTAGTCTCATCGGTGGCGGTTTGGGCGAGAAACTCACCAATGAGATGGGGAATCACTTCTGTGTCGGTTTCAGAAAGAAATTCATGGCCTTTGGCTTTCAATTCCTGCCGCAATTCTCGATAGTTTTCTACAATCCCATTTTGCACCACTGCCACCCGTCCCTCACCATCACTATGGGGGTGGGCATTACGTTCTTCGGGTTTGCCGTGAGTCGCCCAACGAGTATGACCAATTCCCATATTCGCGGAGATGTCCGTATGAGCCAGTTTTTCTCGTAAGTTATACAGTTTGCCCTTGGCACGGATTGAGTGGACTTGATTGTCCGAAACCATCGCCAGGCCCGCCGAGTCATAACCCCGATATTCCAGCTTTTCCAGTCCAGCGAGTAAAATTTCACTGGCGATTTGTGTTCCGATATAACCTACAATTCCACACATTTAGTAAACCACTCCTTATAACGCGCCTAATTTGAAATTTATTCAGTTCAATACAGATTCCACATTATTTTAGACGAAGATTCCGGATGATTCATATAATTGTTTAGTTTGAGCATAAGATTGTTCAGTTAAACTGTATAGAAACCCTATTATTGAACTTCCTTGGCTAAGGGTTCAATTCTTTTTTTGAGCTGTTGTAAACGACGACCTATTCTTTCGTCTTCTGGAAGCTGTGATACTATTTTTTTTGCTTTCTCCAAAAACAGGCGTGCTTTTTTTAACTGATTTTGAGCCAGTGCTGCTTCACATTCAGCTAATTTTGTATTACACTTTTCGAGTTTAATCTCCCAATTTAAACCCATAACCAGGGCATTCAATGGTTCAGTAAAAACTAGATGATCTAGGTAATGAAGATTTGCCGGAACATCGTATTTATTCCAATCTGGTGTTAAATCATCTGAGTTTAGCTCTTGACGACGATGAATCAATCGAGAATTACTTGCTTTAAATTGAGATTGGAATTCCTGAGCCATATCAAGACCAATGGATAGTTTTTCTGTACAAGGTAAGTTATTGATAAACTTCTTATATTTTTGCCATTCTTTTTTATTTTCTTGGGACTCTAGTATTATATTAAATACTGCCATTGTTCGCCAATCAATCGCTTCATTTTTACGATAAATCGGCATTAAATTATTGGTTTCAATATCTAGCTTATGAATCAAAAAGCTTGTCATACAAGAATTTATTTTAAATGGTAATATTGTAATATTTTTATCACTAAATATCGTTTCCCATTTTTCTATTAATTGATTGTAGTTATAGTAATAATCGGATTCTTTTTGCTTAGAAAACCATCTATAGTTAACGGCTTTACCAGCACGAATAGCTGTGGATGCGAGAGAAACTGCTAAATCAACTTGTGGACGCAAATGTACTAAGACTTCAATCTCTTCAAATTTATCGCTGAGAAACTGTTTAACTTGCTTAACCATCTCAATTTTGGTTAGCCGTGAGTGGAGATGCTCGTTAGAAATAACCCAAGTTTTTATGTCTGAGTTTTCTGCATACTCTTGCTCAAAATCTTGAGTTGAATTTGATTTAAAGTTTTGATAATCCTCAACAGAGGAGATTTTGTTTTGATGAGAGTAACGATCAGATATTGCACGATTCATCGCAAAAACAGATAGTTTACGATGATTGACTTTACCTAGGCTCTTCGGATAGTATATTCCTTGTGCTCGTAAAGACTCTCGATTGGATGCAAACCAATGTTGTAAGGTTGTTGTTCCTGTTTTTGCAGTGCCAATATGTAATATAAGCTTCATCAGTGTTTTTATCAGACTTATATTACAATGATACATGAATTTTAAGGTAATATAATAAAATATTCAATCACTTAATCTATCCTAATTTCAGTTAAATCGTGAGTCGAGACTTATTCGCCCGTGAAGCCTTGAGGCAAATTCCTAAAATTCTCACATTGTTAGATCGTAATCCCCATAGTCCAACTTATGGCTGTTTTGATCGCAATTTTTGGCATTATAAAATTATTGATTTTCCCAGTGGCATGGCGCAGGAATTTGTGCTGCCGTTGGCATTAGCTTATCAAACTAATATTTCAGAGAATCCCTATTATCAACATGATGTGATTCGAGATTGGGTAGAAGCAGGTATTTTATATGCAGCCCGCACGGCCCATCGAGAGGGTTCTTGTGATGATTATTTCCCCTTTGAACGAGCAGCCGGAGCTAGCGCTTTTTCATTAATGGCTTGTGTTGAAAGTTATCTAATTTTAGGTTTAATTGATTACGATATTCTACATTTTTTTGAAAAGCGAGCCAACTGGTTAGCCCATCATTATGAAAGTGGTCAATTGGCAAATCATGAAGCATTAATTATTCTCTGTTTAGAGCAGTTAGGTAAGTTATTAAAAACCTCTAAATGGCGCAGGACGATCGCAACAAGGCTGGAACGTTTACTCAGTTGGCAAAGTGACGAAGGTTGGTTTAAGGAATACGAAGGTTGCGATCCGGGTTATCATACATTAACCATATCTTGTTTAGCCCGTGCCGATCAAATTAGACCCGATCCTCGCATCAAAGCAGCTTTAACAAAAGCAGTTGAATTGGCGGCTCATTTTGTTCATCCTGATGGCTCTTATGGCGGAGAATATGCCAGTCGGAATACTTATAATTTCTTTCCCCATGGGTTTGAATTAGTGGGGGAATGGATGCCTGATGCTTTACGGATTAATGATCGATTTTTACAGGGATTACAAAATGGTTTAGCTCCTTGTTATAGTGACGATCATATTATTGGACATCATACTTGGAGTTATTTACTGGCTTGGCGAGATTTTGTCCCTGAACGTCCCTCTTATTTACCGCGAGATGTGGCTAGTTTATGGTTAAAAGATGCACAAATTCTAATTAAAAGAAGACCGAATGTAGAGTTGTACATCGCTTTAAATAAAGGAGGAGTTTTTAAGCTATTTCGCGATAATAAGCTAGTCATTTCAGATACTCAGATTTCATTACAGGTGCGTCAAGGAAACAAGATTAAAAATGCTGTTAGTCATTTAGTGGCACCCTACACTTATAAATTAAATCAAGATGAAATTACAATTGAGGGAGACTTGGGTTGGGCAAAACAAACCCAAATGTCACCGATTAAATTAATCATTTTACGAGTGGTTATGCTCACCTTTGGACGCTTTTTTCCTAACTTAATTCGTAAGCTATTACAAAAAATGTTAATTACAGGCAGAGAAGAAGCACCCTTCCGTTTTAAACGACAGTTTCGTTGGGAAAATAATCAATGGCATATTACCGATGAAGTTTATGCTGTCTCTTGGGAAAATGTAGTTTCTGCCGGAATTGCAGGGGATCAAACTTCAATTTATGTTGTCATGAGTCGCACGTTTCAACAAGGACAATTACAACCTTGGTTTGATTTAACAGAACAAATTAAAACCCTCAATGCAGACCAAGCATTAAAAATTGAACGTCATTTTTAATCAATATGAAGTTATCAAATCGTCGTCAATGGGGCGATAATTTATTATTGTTAGGTTGGATTATATTAGGTTTAATTCTCCGCTTCGCCAACTTAGCAGAAAAATCCCCCTCAAGTACGGAAATTTCTACATTAGGATTTAGTTTAGGCCATGGTTTTTTATCCATACCATTAAATCAGTTAATTTCCCTCGATACCTTATTATCACCCCTACAATTTACGACTAATACTAACTCAGGAGATGTGATTAATCGGTTGATAAATGAAAGTAATCATCCACCTTTATACTTTATTCTCACTCATTTCTGGTTACAACTGTTTTCACAAACCGGAGAAATCGTTTCTTTAGAAATTGGGCGATCGCTCAGTGCTATGATTGGTACTGCTACAATTCCTGCTATTTTTGGTTTAAGTTGGCTGGCGTTTCGTTGTCCTATCGTAGCTCATCTGACCGCCGCGCTGATGGCAGTTTCTCCCTACGGGATTTATCTGGCCCAGGAAGCCCGACACTATACCCTGACGATATTATGGCTGATTGCGTCTTTGTGTTGTCTGGTGATGGCTGGGCGATTCATTTCTCAGCAGAAATTGTTACCGGCGTGTATTGGGTATAGCTGGGTAATCGTCAATGGTTTGGGGATGGCAACCCACTATTTTTTCTCCCTGGCGTTGTGTGCGGAAGGTTTAGTGATTGGTGGCTTATGGCTGCGAGATTGGTATTTAGGGCAAAAACATCATTCTGGTAAAATTAGACCGCTTGCATTTGCCAATAGGGGTTATTGGTGGCGTATTTATAGTGTAGCTGTAGGTAGTGCAATTGCTGGGTTGGTGTGGCTACCTGTATTACTGCAAATTCCCAATACTGATTTAGCTCAATGGAATGGTGAATTAGAAACAAGTTACGAATTAGGGGGTATTTGGCAACCCTTGCCGCGCCTGTTAGCATGGTGGATTACGATGATCTTTTTATTACCTGTGGAAGGGGTAAATACAGTCATTCTCGTAATTTCTGGTGTGATTATTTTGGGAGTTTTGTTATGGATATTTCCAGCAATTCTGCGAGGATTTCGTGTTCAAATTGCCCAAGAATCATCCCGTTTATCCCTACAAATTATAGCTAGTTTTCTCCTCAGTTCAATTACGATTATTTTAATCATTATCTACGGTTTAGATAAGGATTTATCCTTAGCTGCGCGATATCATTTTGTTTATTTTCCAGCCCTGATTGCTTTATTTGCTGTAACCCTTGCCCCCTGCTGGAATCCGCTAAAAAATAAAGGAAAACAATTAGTAATTATTGTATTGCTATTCAGTTTTTTAGGAAGTTTGACTGTTGTTTCTAACTTCGGCTATCAAAAATCGCGACGGTCTGATTTACTTGTCAATTCTATTCAAAATCATTCTAAAGCTTCTACAGTAGTCGCCATGACTTATAATACTCATGCAGAATTACGGGCATTAATCGGTTTAGCGGTTGATTTCCAAAGGTTTGCACCCATCACAGCTTCAAAAATAAACTTTTTACTCATTCAAGAAAAAGCAGAAAATGCTCAAATTACAACCCTAAGTAATAATCTTAACTTAATTCAGCCTCCTTTAGATTTATGGGCTATAAATTTAAAAATAGAAAAAGATAAAATAGAAGCATTAAACTGTCGTCGGGATTTGGATAAACCTAAAATTAATGGCTATCGAGTCAAATTATATCATTGTTATTAAAATAGATAAAGCTAGAATAGATTAACTTCAAGTCAATCCCTGTCATTAATGTCATATCAGATCACAATTTCTCCAAAAACCATTGTTAAGTATTTAACTATCGGTGTTATTCTCCTTGCCTTAGTCAGTATTCCGATTCAAATTGGTAAATATGTTTTTGGTTACCGAGAAGCCTGGACAAGAATGTTTAATTTAGATCGGGAAATGAACCTGCCTACCTGGTATTCTGCTTTTATGTTATCATTCTGTGCTTTATTATTACGAGTGATTGCTTTAGGTAAAAAACGAAAAAGTGAGCGTTACTTTCGCCATTGGAATTTCTTGTCTTATTTATTCTTATTCTTAGCCTTTGACGAAGTCTTACAAATCCATGAACTTTTCATCATTAAAGATATATCCAGAATGTTACCGGGAATTTTTTATTCAGTTTGGGTGATTCCTTATGGCATTGCACTAATTATTTTTGCTCATAAATATTGGAAATTTACCCGTGATTTACCCAACCAAACCCGCTTTTACTTTATTTTAGCAGCCATTTTTTATATTGGGGGAGCGTTAGGGATGGAAATGGTCGGGAGTTATTGGACGGACTTAGAAGGACAACAAAACCTGGTTTATGCTTTAATGGCAACCTTAGAAGAAGTGATGGAAATGATGGGAATTATTATTTTAATTTATGGATTACTGAGTTATATCAGAACATGGCAAAATGACTTACAATTTAATATAAAAATATTAGAATAATTATTAATTATTGGATTGAATAAAATTATTTTGAATACAATTAGAATTTAAGACAATAAATTGATCGCTGTGATAAACAGAGCAATTTTTAATATGAAATGTTAATGCCGGTAATTTACCTTGAATTAAATTGTTTCTAATCTTACCCACAATCTTTATATTCTTCCACTGCTTTAACCAAGAATTTTTCTGAAAATAGTTTAGGGTAAATGCTTGACTATCTAATAAAATAAAATCAACATCGTACTGCTCAATTAAATCATTCATCGGTTGTAAACTCAAGCTATATTGGGCTTGGATTAAATCCAATGTACGTTGACGAATTTGATAATAATAATTCCTTTGATAAGGAATAGCATATTCCCAAGCTGTTAAAACAGGTAGTTTGGCAAAGGAAGGAATATTATCTGCGGCTTCAGAAAGAGATGCAATTTGACTATTTTTCGGTTGTTGCAGTAAAAAATCATACAAGGCAGATTCTTTGGGTTGAATATAATTGGGTGATGTAAACTTATTGAGAAAACTAGGATAAAAGATGACTGTAAATCCTAATAATCCCACTATAAGTAAAGCGAAAATAGAAGAAAATAATGACTGTTTGGGTAACTGAGATACGTTTAAAAGAGAATCTATCAAAATCGTAATTGTAATGCCTGCCATAATTGCAATAATCAGATAAAAGCTATGACTAGTATAACGATTGGGTAAGAAGAGTCGAAATAGCAAAAGATGTGCCGTGAAAAATAAACTAATAGAAATAATTAGAAGTTGAGGAATAAAAATAATTGAGGATTTGATTTTTTGAGTTAAGGGGAATTGTTGAGGAAATAGCAATAAAATCGGGAATAATAAACCTAAACTGAGAGTAACAGGGGTTAAAATCCCTCTCGGAAGCATACCGCTACGAATTCCGAGTAGCCAATATTGAATAGAATTATTATTAAAAAAGCTTGCTCTTCCTTCTGAGTAAAATTCAGGTAATCTCAGGGCTTCTGCTTTACCGATGATTGGGCCAAACTCTGAGGAATTAACTAAGTAAGTGAGTAAAAGTATAGCAGAAACGACTAAGCCAAGTAGATAACATTTACGTTCTCTTGAATTAGAAACTAAACTGATTTTATCGTTTTTATAGTGAATGAATTTTACAAAAATAATTGCAGCAGAAAGTAAGACACAGGGAGGATAAAATAAACCTTCTAATATCAAAAAAATTAGCATTCCTAAATAATATCTTTTTAAGAGATAGTACAAAAAACCCAAAAACAAAGGATAAGAGAAAGAAGAGGCGATCGCAGCCACAAAAATATCCTTCATCCAAATACTTTGATTAAATAAAGTTGCTGTAATAAATGCAGCGATTGGCACAGGAAAAAGCTGAAAGCAAATCCCAAAGCAATAATAAGTCATCAAAACTCCTAATCCTAAAGGTAAGCATTTATTAACGACCATTGGATCGAGATTAAATCTAGTAAAAAAGCGATAAACTATTTTTAATCCGATGGGTTCTACAGATTGAAAAAAATCAGCAATTAAGTCATTAAGAAAGAGTTCAGGATGAATAAAACGACCCATCCAGAAAATATGTTTACGAGCATCATCTTGTACGATGTAGTCCCCATTAAATGCTTGATTGAGCGCTAATAAACTATAAATAATACTGAATGTTAAACTCAGACTAAGCCAAAAGAGAGTTCTCGGACTAGATATTTTTTTCTCAGTGGCGATCGCAAACTGCTGCAAAGATTGAATGAACATAGTACAATATTCTTTTAGAGTGGTCATACCTGGTACAATTTGAGTAAATTACATCAAACAGACTGATATCTATTTGAGGTCAAATTGTGAATGAAGTCAACGACCAAGGCAGACTACTTTATCGTATGAACCCTTTAAAGCGGTTTTCCCAGAGAGCAACTTATTATGCTCGCTATAGACCCACATATCCTGATGAAGCCATTACCAAAGTGATTGCTAATTTGGGGAATTATAATACACCAACTGCTGCGGATATAGGTGCAGGTACGGGGATTTCTGCGCGTTTATTAGCCAGTCAAGGTATAAACGTAATGGCAATTGAACCCAATGCTGAAATGAAACAAGCGGCAATTGCTCATCCTCAAGTAAAGTTTATAACAGGAACCGCAGAACAGACAAATTTACCCGATAAATCTGTAGACTTAGTAACTGCATTTCAAGCCTTTCATTGGTTTAATCCAGAGTTAGCATTACTGGAATTTCATCGAATTTTAAAACCTTCCGGACGTTTAGCAATTATTTGGAATCATCGCAATAGAAAAGATGGCTTTACCCAAGAATATAGCCAAGTTTTAAAAAGTGCTTCTAAAGACCATCCAGCAGAAAAAGAAAAACGTCGTAAGTCTATTAGTTTTCTAGAAGAAAGTTCCTATTTTATTAATTTTCGCTATTGTGCAATTCCCCATCAACAACAACTCGATTTACCAGGTTTAATGGGTCGGACTCAAAGTGCCTCTTATATTCCAGTAGAAGGAATAGCAGCAGAAAAAATTATTGATAGTTTAGAAAAACTTTATGATAAATGGAAAGATCGGCAAGGGTTTGTTTATATTATTTATCGAACAGATGTATATCTAGCAGAATCTCGCTATAATTTTTAACGATAAACTCAATACTTGATGATTTATTTTCCTCAACTGACAAATTTTATTAAACAATTAAAAGCTAAGCTTTATCACTCCTATCCCTCAATTTTTCTCGCCCTTAGTTTAGCTATTTCAGTTCTTTATAGTTCCCTCGCTTTGCATGAAGCCTTTAGCAGTGATTATGTAATTCAAGATGATGCAAGACAACACATTTTTTGGATGCAACGGTTTCTAGATGCTGATTTATTTCCAAATAACTTAATTGCTAACTATTTTCAATCAATTGCACCTTTAGGTTATAAAGTTTTATATCATTTTTTTGCTGTCTTTAAAATTGACCCTATTTTTTTGAGTAAAATATTACCGACTGTTTTAAGTTTAGTTACAACTTATTACTGTTTTAAAGTCTGTTTAGAAATTATTTCTCTACCGATTGCTGGCTTAATCTCGTCAGTTTTACTGAATCAACAACTGTGGCTCAATGATGGCTTAGTTTCCGCTACACCGAGAGCATTTATTTATCCTTTATTTTTAGGATTTCTATATTACTTGCTACGAAGATCCATTATTTATACAGGACTAATCATAACTTTAATTGGCTTCTTTTATCCTCAATATATTTTAGTCGTTTCTGGAATATTAATTATAAGGTTATTTAGACTGAGAAATAAAAAAATTCATCTAAACTCCAATCAAAATGATTGTTTTATCGGTGTAACTGGATTGGCAATATCATTTATAGTCAT
The DNA here is from genome assembly GCA_964401105.1 of uncultured Lyngbya sp. Lineage (GTDB taxonomy): Bacteria > Cyanobacteriota > Cyanobacteriia > Cyanobacteriales > Microcoleaceae > JAAURB01. Next base: position 22,737 of record CAYNXM010000227.1, read on the forward strand.
CCTTTTTTATGCACTTCAATCTAATAATTATGCTCCAGTAATCGCAGTCGAAGAAGCGAAAACATGGTCAGAATTTGGTGGTGCTGGACACAGTGCTTTTTTTGATCAAAATTTATGGCAGTATTTCATTTTTGGTCAACGCAGTGGCTTCTTATCCCGTTCTTTATTTCGTCCCCCTTTACTCTTTGCTGGACTATTATTACCTATACTTCTAAATTACTTTGATGTTTTTAAAATCTCTAAAAAGATTAGGATTATTTATCAAATTCTGATCTCATCTTGTGGCTGCTTTATTTTATCTCATCTACTTCTATTTAATCTGCATCTTCCCAGTCGGTATACGCGATATAGCTTTCAAATTTGTTTAGCTTTGGTAGCAGGAATTTCTCTCTGTATCATAATAGATATCTTATTCCGTTGGTGTCTTAATCAAAAAAATACTCATAAATGGCAACAAATTATGGTATTAAGCTTAGTTGGAATAATAGGACTAAATCTAGTATATGGTTCTTTTTTCTGGGGAAAATTTCCTAAAACCAGTTATATTATTGGAGAAGTTCCTGAACTTTATCAATTTTTTAAACAACAACCCAAAGATATATTAATTGCTTCTATTACTAAAGAAGTCGATAATATCCCTAGTTTTTCACAACGTTCTATTTGGTTTGGCTGGGAATACGCAATTCCTTATCATTTAGGGTATTATAATCAGATTAAACAACGAGCTACTAATTTTATTACTGCTCAATATCATGAGGATTTACAAGTGATGAAAACTTTAATTCAGCTTGAGCAATTTGATTTTATTATTGTCGATCAATCTGCATTTGAGAGCCCGTATATTTTGAAGAATAAATGGTTAACTCAATGGTATTATTCTTTAGGTCAAAATATTGAACAAAATTTGCAAGCGGGTCAAGTTCCTGCATTAGTTCAAACCTTGGATCAATGTTCTGTACTGGAAACCGAGAAATTATATGTGTTGAATTCAGATTGTATTTTAGATTATTCTCAGAAATAAATTAAATTATGAAATTTAAAAGGATTCAGTCAGGTTTAATTACAGGATTAAAGATTTTTGCTTTAGGTATTATTTTAGGAATTTCCTATGTTCAAGAACCACTCTATACTTCTAATCAAAATACAAAATTTTTACAAGGAATGGCTCAAGCTGAGTATGGTTACCTCAATCAAGATTGGCTAGCCAATACTTTAGATCCATTACCAATATTTACAGCTTTAGTGCAATTTACCCATGCTGATCTCTTTCCGGAGATGTTTTATATCTATTATTGGATATTATTGGGAATTTATATTTATAGTCTTCTAGGAATTGCCTCGATTATTTTTCATTTAAAGTCTTATTATCAACAACTGATCTATTTCGTTCTTTTAATTACTGTACATTGCTTAGAAATTAATATATTTGAATTTAAAACTCATATTCATCTTCATTATGGTGTAGCCCAACAATATATTTTAGGCCCCTACTTTCAAACTGGAAACTTTGGGGTTTTCATTATTTTATCGATTTATTTATTTCTCCGACAATACTATAATTATTCAATTATTGCTTTAGCGATTTCTGCAATTGTTCATCCCACTTATCTACCCGCTGCTGCAATTTTAACTGTATCTTATTTACTGATTCGTTTAGGAAAATGTTTGGCGATAGCCAACTTTCCGAACCCAAACAGAGACAAACTTAATCAAATTATTCCCATGGGGATTCTTTCCTTGATTTTAGTCTTACCAGTCATTTTATATATGACTTTTACATTTCCGGAGACCTCCCCTGAAATAGCAGAAAAAGCGAGAACTTTATTAGTCAATCGAATTCCTCATCATTCTCTACCTGAAGTTTGGCTCAATTCAGTAGCCTGGGTGCAAATATTTATTATAATCTGCGCTACTTATCTAGTTCGTAAAAGTCAAATATTTCTAATTTTATTCATTCCTTTTCTCTGGGCTAGCGGTTTAACTATTGCTCAAATAATTACTCAAAGCAAAACATTAGCATTTCTCACCCCTTGGCGAGTTTCCGCTATTTTAGTCCCCTTATCCACAGCCTTAATTTTAGCCGCGTTAGTTTCTCATATTTTTAATCAATATCATTCTTTATTCAGTCGTCATCGCCGGGTGATGAGTCGCTTTTTTCTCGTCATATTAGCAATATTTGTAATAGTAGGAATCGAAGATCAATTGCAAGAATTGAACCGAGAACATTCTTATGACCCAGTGGTAGAGTTTGTCAAACAAAATAAAACAGCAAACGATCTATATCTCGTTCCTCATACATCCGGCAATTTCATTTCATTTCGCTTACAAACAGGTGCACCCATTTTTATCAATCAAAAATCTCATCCTTACAAAGACACAGAGGTGATAGAATGGCACGATCGCTTAATGATGGCACAACAGTTTTACGGTCCAGAATTTCGTCCAACTCGTTGCCAAACCTTAGACAAAATTGTCAATCTATATCAAGTGACTCATGTAATACTAGAACTAGGCGATCGCCTAGAGTGTGGGGGTTGGGAAAACATCTATATCCACGAACCCTACAAAGTGTATCGAAGGACAACAGCCATCGGAGGCTTCTAAGATATGATTGTGATCGGGAGCTTAAGTGATTTAAAATTAGCCGATCTCAAGTTTTTAAAGCTTTTCGGTACAATGGGGACGACAGCCACTGATTGACACTCCCTTTGTACAATTTTGAAAGGGTTTTAATCACAGTTGAAGTCATCGTTCTCTTAGATGCCAGTTCTAAGAACGATTATTGATTGTTCATTTGATCGGATTGCCCTAGAATTTGATTGATCCTGAGGTAATCTGACCATTACTGATTAATCTACAATTAGGGATTTACTGTTCCCTGACCCGGGATAACCAGAATGCAGAATCAGTTCCTCGATATCGTGACGGGCAAAATTGGACGATACCTTTTAATTACCAGTGTAATTGCGGTGGCTTACTTTGCAACCGTTCAATTCACCTTTAACCCGCTTTTGATCCCGTTGAGGGGGTCTCCAATTTCTCTGGCTGCACCAATTGCACCCGCATTATTATTTCTGCTAGGTTATCGTTACGGTTCAGGCATTGCAATTGGTGCTTTTTTTTCATCCCTGACGACGGATTCTAGTTCAATTCTGACAGCCTTGATTGCCACAGTTGCGATTGTGTTGCAAGCTTATGCTGGAACATGGCTGATGCACCGTATTGGCTTATCTCCCCAGTTAGAACACCTCAAAGATGTGCTAGGACTGATTTTACTGGTTGGGGGGGTTTCAACCTTAGTTCGTCCAACCTTAGGTCTGATTTATTTTTCCCTACATCCGGCAGTCGAAGAGATTCACTGGTTCAATACCTGGGGGAGATTGTGGCTCGCCGATGCCATTGGTATTTTAACCATAACACCGATTTTGCTCAGTTGGGGGGCAAGACTGCAACAACATTATCAACAAACCTCTCAAACCCAAAACTGGGTGATGCGAGGTATACAAGGCATCTGGCTGCGTCCCCCGCTTCCTCTCTCGACTCAAGCCTATTCCACGGGGAAAACTGATCCGGCCTTCAGCCGCTATGGATTGTACCAGGTGGAGGCGATAATATGGTGGGTGGGGTTAATGGCGATGAGTTGGTTTGTCTTTTGTTCTCGGACTCGGGCCGCTTCAATTCGTTATCCCTTAGAATATTTGCCCTTTCCTCTACTGATTTGGGCGGCGTTGCGATTTGGTCAACGGGGAACCACTTTGGGTCATTGTTTGATTACGGGGTTTGCGATTTGGGGCGTAGTGCGCAATAGCGGGCCGTTTATTGACCGAATCACCAATGTTCCTCAAATTTTCTCATTACAAGCCTTTATTGTGGTGATGGCCCTCACAGGGCTGCTGCTGGCGGCAACCGTGACGGAACGGCAACAGGCTGAGATTTCTTTGCGGGCGAGTCAAGCCAGCTTAGCCAATGCTCAACGAATTGCTAAAATGGGTCACTGGGATTTTGATCTACGTCAACAAACCTGGTATTGGTCGGAGGAATTGTATCGGATTTTAGGACTGACTCAACACCCCATTGCACCCAGTGTCAAGAATTTCCTGAAGCGGGTTCATCCGGCCGATCGAGATTGGGTGAGTTATGCCATCGATCAAGCCCTATCTCAACGACAACCTTATTATATTGATTATCGTTTAATTTTACCCGATGGAGAATCTCGGTTTGTCTGTGAACAAGTGGTGATTACTCCCACTCATATTACGGGAACGGTACAAGATATTACTGAGCGTAAACAGGCAGAAATGGCGTTGCGCCAGAGTGAAGAACGGTTTTCTAAAGCCTTTAAAGCCAACCCGATTGGTTTGAGTATTTCCACTTTCCCAGAAGGTCGTTTTTTAGATGTGAATGAAAGTTTTTCAGAACAGTTGGGCAAAAGCGCAGCCACAGTAATCGATCATACAATGAAACAACTGAATTTATGGGCAGATCCTCAACTCTATCCCCACTTAGTTCAGCAAGTTTCACAACAGGGTCATATCCGCAATTTAGAAACTCAGATTCAAACTCAATCAGGAGAAATCCGAGATTGGTTAGTGTCTCTAGAATTAGTGGATTTAGCGGGAAATCAATGTCTATTAATGATGGCGCAAGATATTACAGAACGCAAATGTACTGAAGAGTTACGAATGGCAAAAGAGGCAGCCGAAGCAGCCAACCGGGCAAAGAGTTTATTTTTGGCGAATATGAGTCATGAATTGCGAACGCCGCTTAATGCCATTTTAGGATATAGTGAATTACTCAAAGAAGAAGCCCAAGAAATCGGACAAGATGATTTTGTTTCCGATCTCAAAAATATTCACGTTGCCGGAAAACACCTATTGAATTTAATTAGTGATATCTTAGATTTCTCTAAAATTGAAGCAGGTCGGATGAATTTTTATCTGGAAACTTGTTATATTCAAACTTTAGTTTGGGAGGTGGAAGCCACCATTATTCCAATGGCGGAGAAAAATCAGAATACCCTCACCATTGATCTTGCTGAAACAGTAGAGTTAATGTATACTGATGTTACTAAAGTCAGACAGTCTTTGCTCAATTTAATGAGCAATGCTTGTAAGTTTACTCAAAACGGTTTAGTCACCCTGAAAGTCTGGCAGGAAGATAGTCAACTTCAACATCATCCTGTGGTCCCACCGCCGGATGCAGATATGTCTGTGGCTGACCATCAGCTCGATCCCACTACTGAAGATGAACCGGAGTTTGATATCGTTTTTCAGGTTAGCGATAGCGGAATTGGCATGAGCGATCAACAAATTGCCACAATATTCAATCCCTTTACCCAAGCCGATGAAAGTACAACCCGTAGATATGGGGGAACGGGTCTAGGATTAACCATTACCCGTAAACTTTGTGTGATGATGGGAGGAGACCTCAGTGTAGAGAGTCAAGTCGGTCAGGGATCGACATTTACGATGCGACTGCCTCAAAGACTATTCTACAGCCTGGAAGAAGCTTAATCAAGTCAATCCCTGATGCGCTAGCGGTTTCTAACAGCAGGATAAACTAAAGCTTAGAGGCTGTCTGCAATGAATTGAGGGCCTCATCCACATGGCGGTCAAATTCTAACATCGAATCAAAAATATGCCGTATCACCCCCTCTTTGTCAATCACATAAGTAACTCGACCCGGAAGGACCCACAAGGTAGACGGCACACCATACCGTTTACGCAGTTCATTGCTGCTATCACTCAGCAGAATAAATGGTAAATTATATTTGGTGGCAAATGACTGATGAGATTGAGAGGAATCTCCACTCACCCCAATCACTTCTGCACCTGCATCTGTGAAAACCTCGTAGCGATCGCGAAAAGCACAAGCTTCTTTCGTACAACCCGGGGTATCATCCTTCGGATAGAAATAGAGAACAACAGCTTTTTTTCCTCGAAAATCACTTAAACTCACTAAATCACCCGTTTGTGAGGGTAACATAAAATCGGGTGCAATCTCTCCAACTTGAACTGCCATATTGATATCTACCTATCTCTTCAACTGCAACAAAATGTAACTTTTGTTATGTTAACGTATCATTGGTGTGTGAGTCATCTATCATTGGTTACGAATTGAGGGACTGAAGCCTATATTTATACTGATGGGTCAAAGTCTTACTCAGCCATAACAGGAAGACAAATCATAAACTCTGTTCCTTCCCCAATTTGAGAGTGACATTTTAAAGTACCACTATGTTTATCTTCGACAATTTGCCGAGAAATTGATAACCCTAAACCTGTGCCTTGACCCACAGGTTTTGTGGTAAATAAATGTTCAAATATTTTCTGTTGTACTTCATCCGTCATTCCTAAACCATTATCTTTTATTTTAATCATCACCTGTTTGCCATCTTCTGTGATTTCAGTACTAATAATAATCTGAGGATTTTCGATATTGTGATTTTCATCAAACACATCAATCCCATTAGCAATCAGATTCATAAACACCTGATTCAACTGTCCGGGAAAACCCCAGATTGGCGGTAAATTACTATAATTTTTAATCACATTAATTTCTGAACGTTTATCCGACGCTTTCAAACGATGCTTCAGAATTAACAAAGTACTATCAATCCCTTCATGCAGGTCAAATTCTACTTTATGGATAGTATCAGAACGAGAAAAAATTCGCATAGACGCACTAATATCTTTAATCCGGTTGACTCCTGTTTGCATTGAAGTGATGATTTCGGGTAAATCTTCTAGAAGATAGTCTACTTCAAGTTCTTCAGCTTTTTCTTCGATCGCTTTGCCCGGATTGGGAAATTGTTCTTGATACAGCTTCAGGTAATCCATTAAATCTTGTAAATACTCTTCTGCTTGACTTAAATTACCGGAAATGAAGCCAAGAGGATTATTAATCTCATGGGTAATTCCTGCCATCATTTTCCCCAAAGCTGACATTTTCTCACTTTGAACTAATTGCAATTGTGCTTGTTGAACTTCTGCAATTGCAAGTTTTGACTGTTGATAAAGACTAGCATTTTTTAGAGAAATAGCAGCTTGAGAACAAAGCAATTTTAACACTTCAATACGTTCATCCGTAAATGCTCCAATTGTCCAGTGATTTTCTAAATATAAAATTCCCAAAAACTGCCCACGATTTTTTAATGGTAAACACAATAAACTTTGAGGTTTATGTTGCATAAAATAGTCATCTGCTACAAGTTTAGCTTGAGTCAAAACATTGTCAATATTCAGAGTCTCTAAGTTACGTTTCACTAAATTAATCACACTAATCGGAACCTCTAAACTTTCTTCTACAACCATCGATGTTTGAGTAACAGTAATATTTTCATTATCAGTTAAACTATGAGTTGAAATCGCTTCAACAATTAACTGTGAATCTTGAGATAACATCAAAACCCCTTTTGTAGCCCCCGCATTTTCCATCATCACCTGCATTAACTGAGAGATTAATCGATCCAATTCAATTTCACCCGATAACGCAAAAGATGCTTTCATTACACTAGTGAAATCTAATGCTTCTGAAATTCCAGTTGTATTGCTACTAACAGTGCTGTTAGTCAGACTATTTGTATTTCCTAAACCCGCAAGAGTTCGCAAGGGGTTTAAACTCATTTTTTGTTGTTCTAAAATCGGTGCTAATAGTTGAGGATAACGCTGTTCTACATCTTTATTTTTAGCTTTTGCACCCCAATGAGAATAACAATAATAGGCTTCAATCATGTAAGCTTGAGCAATTTTTTCTTTACCCCATTCTAAATAAAATTTAGCAGCCAGTTCGTAGGCCAAAGCTTCTTCTTGAATGTATTCGTTTTCTTTTGCACCTGCGATGGCTTTATCATAGAGTTCCATTGCTTCTAATTTATTGCCTAAAACTCGATGCTTTTCTGCTTCAATTAGATTATATTTATGTTGATAATTAACAGGTGCTGATGTAGCCCATTTATGTAAGCGACGCTGATTATTAGCAACTTTTTCTAATATCTCTTTCTGCACATTCTCTGGTAGTTTTTCGTACATCCCTAAGTGAGCCAGAGAATCGTACATGAGAATGATTAATACCGAAGGCATACCTATTTTGGATGCTATATAAGGTGCGACAAGCCCTATATACTCAAGGGTGTGCTCGTAATCGTAAAATAAATAACTCAGCAATATTTTCTGAAAATAGAAACAACGCATAGACTCAGTATCATTATTCTTCTGATGAATAGATAATGTTTTCTGCTCATCATATGCCTCACCTGTCAGTATTGTCGGGTTTTGAACGTTTCCCATCAGATTCAACATTGCTTGTCGATACATATCAATCCAATATCGCGCAGTCTCTTGGTGAGTTTGTTTCAAAGCCTGACTGTAAACCGCTGCTTCCTGTGCGAGGGAATTGAGTTCTCGACCCAGGGTATACGAGAATAGACAGTATCCAGCAATACAATAACCTGAGAATTCTAAATCGCCTGTCTCTAACCCACTTTGGTATCCCTGCTTAAAGTATGGCAAAGATTCCTGAATGTGATCTTTGCAGTGCTTTACACCCCAAGGAACAAAATCAAGAACTTTAGCTTCAAAAGTCTTAGCATTAAGCTTTTCCATTAAATTAAGGGCTAGTTGACCGTATTGATAGGCAGATTCAATCTCACCAATAACAGTTACCAGTAGAAACCCATACGCGCCATAAGCCAATACAGAAGCATCTGTATTACCAAATTTGATCGATAAAAAAATTTGTTTGCAGACCAATAAGGGATAGAGTTCAGGTACTGCCTGGAAGCAGGGGGCCATCATGCCACCCAGAATTTGTAAGGCAGCTATATGATTGGGATCTTCCATTTTTGGCAGATTCAATAATGCTTCAATTTTCCGGCCTGCCAGTGCATTGTCAATCTCTTGTATTCCTTGTTCAAGATCATTAGATTGAACATTTTGAGGGAACTCAATTCCGAGATATTTCAAAAACTCTTGACCAACTTGAAGCGCTTGCAATGGTTTATTTTTGGCTTGGTAAGCCTGAATTGTGATCTCATAAAGGGTTGTACAATCTAGCAAATTGTTGCCATGGGTCTGTGCAATCTTGGCAAGGGTCTCTACTAGGTCAAATTGACCTGTTAGATAAGCTGCTTTTGTTGCTGACTCGTAAAGTGAAAGAGTTAACTCATATTGGGTTTTCCAGCTATTAGATGATAATAAGGTTTTGCCCAGCATTAAATAGTTAAAGGCAGCCTCATAAGCCGTTGAAGCTAAGGCTTTTCGCCCAGCTATTAAATTCAGTTGTGCTAATTGCTCCCGTTCTACCGTCGAGTTGATTAAGTCAACCCCCATATTGAGCTGATTGACGATCTCAAAAGTTCTTTCTTCTTGTTCAGATTCTGGAATGTAATTAAATAAGAGTTGACCAATTTTTAAGTGAGTTTCTTTTCGATAATATTCAGGAATCAAAGAATAGCTTGCCTGTTGAATTCGGTCATGCAAAAACTTATAATGAGCTGAAACATGGCTTTCTGTTATTGATTTTATTTCTTGTGTATCATTCGTATAAAACTTATAAACCTCCGTAGTAGGTAAAATTAATCCTTCCTTCAATGCCAACCACAAATCAGTCGCCGTTTCCACTTCAGACGTTTGCCGCACAATAGCCAAAGTTTCTAAATCAAATTCATTGCCAATACAAGCCGCTAATTTAAGCACATCTTGAGTTAAAGCATCTAATTTCTGTAAACGTTTACCCACAAACTCAACAACATCTTCACTCACTGCTGCTAATTTAACTTGCGCTAAATCACATTGCCACCCGGCTTCAACCTCCCTACATCCCCCCTTGTTAAAGGGGGTAGCTTGAGTCTGGGGAGATGAAATATTTCCAGCTTCAACCCCCCTACATCCCCACCCCCCTCTGTCCCCCCTTGTCAAGGGGGGATGTAGAGAGGACTTCAGGGAGTGGGATGAAAGGGGGGTAGGACGATTAAAATAGATTAATCCATCCTCATATAATGCTTTTAAAAATTGAGTCGCAAAGAAAGGATTGCCTTTGGTTTTTCGATAAACGGCTTGAGTTAAGGGTAAAGCTTGTTGCACTGAACAATGTAATGTATCTGCTACTAATTGATTTAAATCATCTTGCCCCAGTGGCGCTAATGTAATAGTATTAATAATACCTTGATTTTCTCTTGGTGCGCATTCCTTAGGCGTTCGCGAAGCGTCTCCCTCGGAGTTGGAAACCTCGCCAGGGTCGCACCGCTTCGGAATTTCATCTAATGTCAACATCAACGGATGAGCCGGATTAACTTCATTGTCTCGATAGGCTCCAATTAAGAATAAATATTGACTCTCAGTTTCACTCATTAACAGTTTAATCAGGTTTAATGAAGCCGAGTCTGCCCATTGTAAATCATCTAAAAATATGACTAAAGGATGTTCTTTTGTCGTGAAAACTTGAAGGAATTTTTGAAATAATAAATTAAACCGATTTTGGGCAGCATTTCCTGAGAGTTCTGCAACAGCAGGTTGTTGTCCAATAATTAACTCTAATTCAGGAATAACTTCTATTATCACCTGTCCGTTTTCCCCAACAGCAGCTAATATTTGCTCTTTCCATTGTTGTAGTTGAGTATCATTTTCACTCAATAATTGCCCCATTAAATTCCGTAGCGCTTGTACAAAAGCACTAAAGGGAATATTGCGTTGAAATTGATCAAATTTACCTTTAATAAAATAGCCTCGTTGCCGCACAATCGGTTTATGAATAACATTGACAACAGCAGTTTTTCCAACTCCAGAATATCCCGCTACCAGCATCATTTCGACCCCCCTCTTTCCACACCCCCCTCTTTCCCCCCTTGCCAAGGGGGGATGTAGGAGGGTTTCTTCAACATCACTTGATGATAAAGGGGATTGAGAGGGATTAGCAACGCGATTAAATGCTTCTAATAATTGTTGAACTGGTTGTTGTCTTCCATACAATTTTTCGGGAATAATAAAGCGATCGCAAATGTCTTGTTTACCAATCTCAAATAATGAGATATTTTCTGTATTTTCTAATTGACCTAAACAGTTTTCTAAGTCTTTTTGAATTCCCCAAGCACTTTGATAACGGTCTTCGGCATTTTTCGCCATTAGTTTCATCACAATATTTGAAATGACTTTCGGAATGTCTTTACTTTCCCCTAATAACGGTGGTATTTTTGCAATATGACAATGGACTAATTCCATAGCATCAGTCGTATCAAAGGGTAATTTTCCTATTAATAATTCATATAAGGTGACACCCAAAGAATAGAAGTCAGTCCGATAGTCAATCCCTCGATTCATTCTTCCGGTTTGTTCGGGGGAAATGTATGCTAAGGTTCCTTCTAGGATATTAGGATTTTGAATAGTTTGTGTTTCTTTGGGAAGGAGAGAGGCAATACTAAAGTCAATCAGTTGAATTTCACCTGTTTTGGGATGAATTAAAATATTAGCAGGTTTAATATCTTTGTGTATAATACGATGTTGATAGAGTTGCGCTAAAATCTGAGCAATTTTAATCCCCACTTGCAGACACTGCTTCAATGTTAGAGTCTGATTTTGAAGATAATCTGCTAAGGAGAGGCTGCTGGTGTCAGCCATCACCAACACTAGGCTATTTCTGTACTGTTCTAAGGCCAACGCTGGAACAATACCAGAGACGATGAGATTATGGGTGATGGTATATTGATGACGAAATTGGACTAACTCATTGAAGCTGGGATATTCACTCCGAAGCACTTTGAGAATAACGGGTTTTTGATCTGCAATTCGTTGTCCGCGATAAACTAACGATTTTGTACCTTGATGGATTAGATCTAAGGTATGATAACCAGCGAGTTGAAGGCTAGGATTTTGCATGATTTGCCACTCCAAGGAATAGAAATAGAGAGGGTCTATAGGAACAATTTAGTTAAACAATGTGAAAAACTTGTGAAAATTTCGATTGAATTGCGATCAATTCTTTAAAGTTGTGGATGAGGTATAGGATGAAAGGAATAAGATTTGTAACTCAGTTAGCTTCTGCGACTTTCGCGATCAATTTATTAAGTGATTCTCCGGTTCGTTCAGAAACTTCTTTTCAGCTTGCTTCAGAAACCGAGGGGTACAAAATTTCAGAAAAAATTCGGTTTTCAGATCGTAGTTTTTCATCCGTATTTACTAATATTTTTGATGTTCAACTCAATATTGAATCCATTGATTTACAGGTAGTTCAGGCTAATTTAGAGACTCCTCCGACGATTGAACAAATAACAACAGTTGCCGAGTTTCAGGCGGCTGATTTAGGTAGCAGGCGCAAAAAAGCCCAAGTTACTTCTGTGTCTCAGTTGTCGGATGTACAACCGACAGATTGGGCATTTCAAGCGCTACAATCTCTGGTAGAACGCTATGGCTGTATTTCAGGATACCCAGACGGAACTTTTAAAGGAAACCGTGTTTTAACTCGATATGAATTTGCGGCGGGTGTGAATAGCTGTTTAAATCGGATGAATGAGTTACTGCAAAGTAGTGTAGCAACGTTAGTCAGTCCAGAAGATGTTAAAACTATTGAACGATTACAAATTGATTTTGCGACAGAATTGGCTAAATTACGAGGACAAATTTTAGGATTAGAAGCACGAACTGCTGAATTAGAAGCGAATCAATTTTCAACCACGACAACATTATTTGGCATTAATAGTGTTACGTTTCAAGGACGGACTGATAATCAAGCAGATATTCGCCCTCGAGATGGTGAAGCGGAAACAGATGACTCTGGTAATAGTATTAACGCAATTAGTTTTAGTTATTTGCAGTTTGATACTCGGTTTAATTACAATAATTTACTGAGTATAGGTGTGTTGAATACAATAGGAAGTACTGCACCCCGTTTCACCAATGATGTGCGTTTAGGAACCGATTTCTTTGATACCAATCAATTTGTGCTGGGTGAACTGACTTATCGCTTTTTACTGAATGATAATTTTGCGGGATATGTTGGCACGGCTAACGTTAATGCTGTGACGGCATTTCGGGGGCCGAATCGATTTGAGGGGGCGGCTACTGGGCCGCTATCATTTTTTGGTCAACGAAATCCTCTGTTAAATATTGGTTTTGGTCAAGTTGGCTTGGGATTTGATTGGCAATTTGCGAAGCGGTTTAGTCTTCAAGCGGTTTATTCTTCAAATGTGCAGGAATTATTCAGTGATAAGGGTCATAACACAGGGGCTATTCAATTAGCAATTACACCGATTGACCCGATTGATTTAACGATTTATTATGTTTATGATTATTCACCTGATGGCAGTTTGTTTAGCTTTGTGGGGGATGAACAACTGACAGCAACTCATCCGAGAACAGGAGAATCTGCACCGTTAAGAACTGATGCCATTGGCTCAACTTTAACCTGGCAAATTTCACCGAAAGTCACATTAGGCGGGTGGTTTGGCTTGACGAGTTCTTGGATTCCTGGAGAATCTGGACGAGTTGAAACAACAAATTATATGGTTTTTCTTAACTTCCCAGACTTATTGGGTGAAGGAAATTTAGCAGGACTTTATGTGGGACAACCCCCTAAAATTGTTCATAGTAATTTGCCTGATGGCAATAATATTCCGGATTCATTTGATACGGGTTTAGGACGTTCTGGTAGTCAACCGGGAACCACAACTCATGTTGAAGCCTTTTATCGGTGGCAGGTGACGGATAATATTAGTATTACACCGGGAGTTATTTTGATTTTTCAACCGGGACATACCCCCGATAGTGATACAATTGGAATTGGAGCGATTAGAACAACATTTATCTTTTAGATCGCTATTTTAGAAGATAATACCATCTAGATACATATTATTCCGCTTCACCAATTAGAGTGAAAGCTGCCCACTGCTTCGGAGTGTTAGGGTGTTTTTCCATCATTTTAAGCATGGCTTGTCGTAGAGATTGAGCTTTGTCGCCCGTTTGCTGAAATTGGCTATAAAATTCAGTCATTAACTCTTGTGTGGGAGCATCAGGTACATTCCAGAGAGAGACAATAACACTAGGAGTTCCGGCGATAAATAAGGAACGGGATAAACCAATGACACCATCGCCAGTAATTTGCCCTCTCCCGGTATCACAGGCACTCAAAACCACTAATTCTGCATTCAGCTTCAGTTGAAGGATTTCAGCGGCAGTCAGTAAGCCGTTATCGGTGTTGGTGGGAGCCAGAGCGATCGCACTTTGCAACCCTTGAATATCATTAAATAAGCCGTGGGTTGCCAGATGAATGATTCGGGCTTGAGGCAGTTGGGCTTTAACCACAGTTTCTGTTGCGGAACCACCTGTGAGCGCTTTAGTGTTAAATAAAGGTGCGATCGCAATCGCTTCTCGTTCGGCTGAGTCTAAATTAGTTAATTCTTGAGGTTCTTCTCCATTTGGTGAGGGTATATCGGGCATAGTTGGATTACCAACAATCAGAACATTTTCTCCTGCTTTTTGGTTTTCCTGCATCCCTACAATTTTCTCTCGCTGCTGACGAGTGAGTTGTAATACCTGAATTGATGGGGCGGTCAAAATTGTATGTTTTTCAATCAAGTAGTTATCCTGTGAATCTTTTAATGCCGGAAAAGGAACTAAAAAAAGTTCCCCTTGAGGAATAAAAATAATCCGTTCTTCTGGCTGGGTGGGAAGGAGTTCAGCAATGGGTTCAATTAATAGTTGATGAAATTGTCGTAAATTCTGAGATTGTTCTTTTTCATTGATGGGATACTGAGGTTCAGCCGAAAAAATACTGCGGAATATTCCAATCGATTCGCGACTATCTGTAACTAAATTAACTAAAGAAGTATTTTGTTCCTGTTGCCAAGTTTTTAAGTCAACAGTACGAAAGTCAATTTTTCCAGTAGGTTGAATCACCCAAATATAGAGAAATTGATCTGGAATAATAGAATATTGGACTAAAGTTGCCTGTTGTTCTTGAGCAATTTGTTTGATTTCAGCAATAGATGGATGTTTAATTGCTTCATCAGATTGAGGAGCTAATTGTTTAGCCAATAACTCAATAAAAGCTCTGGCTCGACCTCGTTCAGCTACTTCTAAAGCTGCATCTGTTTTATTTAGAGCAATCAGAGTTTCCTGAAGAGAACGGTAAGTCTCAGCTTGGGTGTCAAACAAAGAAACTTTATTATCATCACTGAGTTTTGAACCTCGCACAGACTCCAAAATTTCTACCGCTTTAAACAAAGCTTTTTCTGCTTCTAAATATTGTCCTTTACTGTTGTAAAGCTGACCCAGATAACTGAGAGTTAAGCCTTGATCCGGTTGATGACTGAGTTGTTGTTGAATGGTTAGGGCTTGCTGGTAAGATTGTAATGCTTGAGCATCCTGTTTTAGGGTCTTATAAACTTGTCCTATTCCACGTAAAGCTATACTTTCTCCAGAAGGGAAACCAATATCTTTGAAGATGGCGATCGCCTCCTGTAAAGATTTTAATGCTTGAGATGTTTCTCCTTGAGCTTGGTATACATTACCCATATTAGTGAGAACTCTACCCTCAAAAACACGCTCACCAATATCTTGAGAAATAGTTAATGCTTGTTGATAATATTCCAAAGCTTCTGTGTAGCGTTGTCGATCTTCATAGGTTTTGCCTAAGCCATTTAAGATAGAGTTCTGTAGAGAAAGCTGTCCAATTTCTTCAGCAATATCTAACGCCTGCTGATGGTACTCTATTGCTCGTGGATATTGTCCTAAGATATTATGAAGGATGCCAAGATTGTAGAGAAAATGTACTTCTTGATTCCGTTCCCCAATCTCTTGAGCAATATCTAATGCTTGCTGAAGTAATTCTAATGCTTGGGCATATTTTCCCTGCTCATAGTAGGTAGAGCCAATATTATTGAGGCTACTGGCTTCATGATCGCGATTGCCAATTTCACGCTCAATCA
>CAYNXM010000228.1:0-10859 GCA_964401105.1 uncultured Lyngbya sp.
GTAGCGTAAAATAGCAGCGGCAACCGCTTTTTCTGGAATTTCTTTAGACTCAGTCACATATACTGTTCCCCCATTTAAAAAGGTTTGTAAAGCCGCTAAATTCAACAAATCATCATCCTCAGGTTGGGGTTGAGAATGTAATTCTACTGTATTTTCTTTTGAATCAAACTGTCCCCACTGCTGTTTATTTGCAGTAATAAATAGAGTATCAATCCGTTGAAAATGTGCGGCTTTGATAATCTCTTTTAAATCATGACTCACTTTGTCCGGCGCATTCCCTGCTAGCTCTTTATATTCAGTATGTGCTTTTTCTTGTGACTGATGAAAGTAAGGTTCAACAATTTTCCAAGCATTTTTATGTAACTCTTCAGGAGATACATTTTCTGGATTTCCTTCTATCACTTCTTCCAGTAAATTATTGTATGAATTCGCCTCTCGATAGATTGAGGTCACAAATTCAACCCCAGCTAATATTAAGGGAATATGCTCATTATTGAGTTTTTCTTGTAATCCCCGATCGATTTGTTGACAAAATCGTTTAATCTGACTATTATCATCCTCTATTCCTACTTTTTGGCTATGTAAGATTGAAGATTGACCATTGGCTGCGCCGGGATTTCCAGTATGGGCTAAAACTTGTTTTTCTGGGTCATCATACTTTAAGGCTTCTGCTAAACTGGTAGGAATTTCATCGGTTGAGATTTCACTAATACTGTAGTGACTCCCTTGAAATAATTTAACCTGGTTTTGACTTAATGCGAGTAAATAGAATCGTCCATTATTGGTTAATAGTGGCATTAACGGTTTGACTTGGAAGCGATCGCCCACAACTACCAATTCTTCTACTGTAATGGGTAAAGCATAATATTGGAAAAAATTAGGCGCAATAAAAATTGCAAGTCCTTTTCCTTGGTATTGCCAAAAGTCTGGATGATCTAAAGCTTGAGCAGGTTGTAGTAATTTTTTAATTTCTTCAGGCTGCAAACCCATTTCTGTGAGTTGCTGCTCTGCTTCTGATAGTGCGTTTTTATGACGGATGGGATCTTGCCTGACTTCAGGGCCGGCTGGATGAGTGGGAAAATAAATAGAAATACAAGGACTATTTTGATAGGTGACTAAATATTTGACTTCTTCTTGGGTTAATATATTCATATTTGTATGATCTCCTTAATTCATTCAGTTGGACAAATAGAATCAATCCAACACTTAAAATTTATCTATTCACTATTTTTGCTAAGATTTGGGACATGAAACCTCTATCTCAGAGTATAAATTTATGCTTTTCTGGCTTGTCTTTACAAAAAAATATTAGAAATATCTACCTTCCGTCGGTTGACTAAAAGGCTAAAAACTATAGCACGGCACAAATTGATTTAGAAATCAGAGAAAAAATCAGACGTAGCTAGATCTGTTTACTCATTCACCACCCCGATCGAGCAAGAAGGAATTGAACCTACAATTTTTAACTTTAAATCTTGCGAGATTGAACGAATTATCGTCATAATGTAAACGCGCATCATTTCATCATCTTATTGATTGCAATCATGACAAAAATTGCTCTATTCGGCACAAGCGCCGATCCCCCGACAGTTGGTCATCAACAGATACTGGTATGGTTAACAGACCATTTTGATCGAGTGGTAGCTTGGGCTTCTGATAACCCATTTAAGTCCGATCAGACAGACTTACATCATCGTCATGCTATGCTACAAACCCTGATAGATGAAATTAAGCCACACAAGCCAAATATCGATCTCTATCAAAACCTCAGCAGTCGTCGCACCCTCGAAACTGTTGTCAGCGCCCAACAGTATTGGCCGACCGCTAAGTTTACCTTAGTCATCGGTGCCGATCTAACTCAGCAGATTCAAGGCTGGTATCAGGTTAAAAAATTGCTCGAACAGGTTAAACTATTAGTGGTACCCAGACCGGGTTATCCTGTTGATGATCGAGATTTAGCCGCTTTAAGCCAATTAGGTGGAAAAGTAGCGATCGCCTCTCTGACGGGTTTACCGGTTTCTTCAACGGAATTTCGGGAAGCTGGGGATTATAACGCTCTGACTCCCCTGGTTCAAGCTTATATTGATCGGGAGAATTTGTATGAGTTTACCTCACCCAAAAGTTCTGCCTAAATTCACCCAACCCGATAATATGGTGGTAGCCGAGGTCGCAGAATTTCAATGGCAGGACGCAGCCAAAAAAAGCAGATAACTCACCCGCTACAAGACTTCAAAGTTGGAGTCGATAGTGTTATTTTTTCGGTGGATACGGCACAGAATCGTTTATTAGTACTGTTAGTAATGGGACAGGAGGAACCTTTTTTAAATCAATGGAGTCTCCCCAGCACATGGGTTTGGCAAGGAGAATCTCTTGAAGAAGCCGCTTACCGAATTTTAGCTGAAAAGATTCGGGTTGAGAATCTATATTTAGAACAACTTTATACCTTTGTTGGCCCCGGACGCACTCCTCAAGAACAACAAAATCATCTAACAACTTGCCACTTATCTGTGAGTTATTTTGCCTTAGTTCAATTTGAAGAAGCTGAATTAATTGCAGATAGAGTCACAGGAATTGCTTGGTATCCAATTGATCGCATTCCCCAATTAGCTTTCGATCATAATCAAGTGATTGAGTATGGTTATCAACGCTTACGCAGTAAATTAGAATACAGTCCGGTGGCGTTTGAAGTGTTGCCCGAACTGTTTACATTAGGGGATTTATATCAACTTTATACTACTGTTTTGGGAGAAGGCTTTTCTGACTATTCTAATTTTCGCGCCCGGTTATTAAAGTTAGGATTTTTATCTGATACGGGGGTTAAAACGTCTCGAGGTGCGGGGCGACCTGCAAGTTTATATCGATTTGATGCTGAAGCATTTGCTCCTTTTAAGGATAAGCCTCTGGTATTTGTTTAAGTTTAAATATTATGCTGCAACGTTGTGTAAGGTGACAGGTAATATGGAAGAAATGCATAATCTTGTTATTTTGTCAACCAACCCTAAAACCAAGGCTTTTAATATCAGTTCAATTTCGATAGTCTTGAAGTGACTTAAACTCAGTCAATTTTAACGACTTTGACGATGGAATTAGGGTTTGAGGATAATAAATCTTAGAATTTGAGTTTGTAGGTATAGCTATACTCTCTCTTGGTGCGCTTGCGTTGCCGGACGCAGGTTCCGGCACGGTCGCACCGCAATTTTACCTTATATCCTTATCATACAAAATCTGACTCCGAGCTGTCAACCCCTATGAATTCGTATAATCGAGATCCATAATTTTTCGTCATCATGTCATAAAAATTTGACAATTATATAAAATAATAATTATTTGATGTTTTTACGTTAAGCAAAAATTATTAATCTCAGGACTTAAGGAATGTATAGCGCTATGAGAGAATAACAATTATCTTGTGAAACACGATAGCCTCTAAGCCACTCAAAATCTCCAAATTTTAAGTATTTCAAGTTTTGATAATATCCTGCCAAGTTGTCAGTTGACAATGAGAAGCCAGATTTAAATCTCTATTTTTTTCATTGATAATAACATAAACATTTTTAGTTAAATCAATCAAGGCTTTATCATTGCCTGTGGGATCATCAATATAAACCCCTTGTGTATTCTCAACTAAATCAGATTCAGAAATTTTTAGAGTATTAATAATTCCGAATACCTTGCCCTCAGCCATATTAAAATGATCGATTGACTGGGTTTGCCAATTAATTTGACTTCCTGTTATCGTAATTATTTCTGCATCTTGCTGAGAAATTAATTGATGTTTAATCAGAGAATCTATAAAACCCAATGCCCCTTCCTGATAATTTGTAGTTGAGAAGATTATTTTTATTCCCCGATTAATTATTTGTTGAATCCATAAAAAAGCTTGAGGATAATAGTATTTATTTTGGATAAGATAATCGGTAATTGCTTCAGCTTGATAACGAATCATTGCAGCATTGACTTCTGAGGGTAATAAATCCAAACCGCGCTGCATCATTCTTTCTGAGGATATTTTCGGACATTGACCTAATTTAATTTCCTGTTTCCAGTTTTGAACATCATCTTCAAATTGGTTTTGATCTTGAACCATTAATTTTGTTGTTAAATACCATCATATCGTAACCCGACTTAGTTAAAGCGCCATCAATATCATAAATATCAAAACCACTCATATTTTGCCTCAATATCACTCTTTGATCGCAATCCGCTCAGAGGACAGGTTAGAGAAAAGCTGATTCAATCAGGATGTTGCATCATTCTGGAGTAAAAACCCGATCTGTAACGTCTCTATATCAATTTATTAAAGATACGTTTCAGCGTATGACTTTTTTGAAAAAAGTTGCAGAGACCAATAAATTTATCCCTACAACCTTCCACTGATTCATATCTTCACTTTAATGGATTTACCCTAACTTTCTAGCATTATTTTTATTGCCGAATTACAACGAATAAGCAGTTTGTAATGCCCACCAAACCAGAAAACCAATCGCCCCTAAAATTACAATAGAAGAAACAAGAACAACGATAGGATTATCTGCCCCTTTGAACTTCATAATTCCACGATCTAAGTCTGACATAATATTTCCCTATTTAGCTGAATATGAGGTTATGGAAATCTATCATCATCACAAGAGAAGACTTCCTTTTCTGTCTTAACATATTTAGGGTAGTTTGTATCAACAATAATCGATAGAAAAGATTTATTTAATAATTATGCCGATGCTGTTTCATATCCAGAATCTGGGGGTAAATCAGGTTGGCCAGCTACTTCAACTGCGAGGCGATCGCAATATTCATTTTCTCGATCTCCGACGTGACCCTTAACCCAAGCAAACTAAACCCGATGCCCGTAGAAAAGATTTATTTAATAATTATACCGATGCTATTTCATATCCAGAATCTGGGGGTAAATCAGGTTGGCCAGCAGCTTCAACGGCAAGGCGATCGCAACATTCATTTTCTGGGTCTCCGGCGTGACCCTTAACCCAAGCAAACTGAACCCGATGAGCGTCGCATAACTCGAGCAAAGTTTGCCACAAATCTGGGTTTTTAGCCATTTCTTTTTTATTGCGTTTCCAATTATTTGCCTGCCAACGTTTCGCCCATCCCTGAGTCATGGCATCGACCAAATAGCGAGAGTCTGTATATAACATCACCTCGCAAGGAAACTTCAACGCTTGCAGTCCCACAATTGCTGCCATCATTTCCATACGGTTATTCGTGGTTAAGCGAAACCCACCGGACAATTCTTTGCGATGTTGTTGGTACATTAACACAATACCATAACCCCCCGGCCCCGGATTCCCACTACAAGCCCCGTCAGTGTAAATTGTTACTGGTTTAAGAGAATTCACCATAATCTTTAAGTCTTTGACCGATAAAACTCACTTGCAATCTCACTTGCAATCTCACTTGTCAACTCACTTCTGAATCGATATAAGATAGAAACACTTGACGTTAAAAATTCTACCCGCTTTAGGTTGAAGAAATTCAACAACCTCACCAATCAATTTCCCTTTTAAATTTAATTTAAAGGTCTCCATGAGTTACTGCCTTAACCCCCATTGTCCCAACCCACAAAATGCCAACGAGAGTAACTTTTGTCTCACCTGTGGTGCTAAACTACTGTTACGAGAACGATATCGGGCAGTCAGACCGATTGGGCATGGGGGATTTGGTAAAACGTATTTAGCTGTTGATGAAGATAAACCGTCTCATCCTCCGGCTGTAATTAAGCAATTTTTTCCGCAAACTCAAGGCACTAGCAACGTTGAAAAAGCCGCAGAATTGTTTAATCGTGAAGCTGTCCGTTTAGATGAATTGGGTAAACATCCGCAAATTCCGGAGTTACTCGCCCATTTTGAACAAGAAGGCAATCTTTATCTGGTTCAAGAATATATCGATGGTTCCAATTTAGCAGACGAAATCACCCGTAATAGTACATTTAACGAAACACAAATTCGTCAAGTCCTGGATAATCTCTTACCGGTATTACACTTTATGCATCACTATCAAGTGATTCATCGAGATATCAAACCCGCTAATATTATCCGTCGTCACTCTACCACAACTCAATCCCTATTAACCCATAAAACCGCTGGACAATTGGTCTTAGTTGATTTTGGTGCGGCTAAAGTTTTCAACGAGAAGCAAATTCCAGGGACTGGGACGATTATTGGCAGTCCTGAATATATTGCCCCAGAACAAGCCAGAGGTCAAGCTGGATTTACCAGTGATATTTATAGTCTAGGGGTAACCTGTTTATATCTGTTAACCCAGATTTCTCCTTTTGATTTATTTGATATTCATGAGGATCGGTGGGTATGGCGAGATTATCTTAAGGGAAAATCTTTAAATCCACAATTGGGTCGGATTTTAGATAAAATGGTTGCCTCTCAACCCAATAAACGTTATCCCACAGCCTTAGCTGTGATAAATGACTTACATCCCCAAACATTACCCCCTGCTATTGCTCAAAGTTTAGCTTATGCTGAACCCATTGCTCCTCCTCTCACTCCCAGTCCCCCTCCCACTCCACTCATACCCCAACCGCCTCAGGTTTCAACCCCATCCCCTCAACCGCAACGGGTATCCCCTTCTAAAACCACCTCAAGTTGGCAATGTTTATATACCCTAACCGGACATCGTAATGCCGTCACAGCCGTCGCATTTAGTCCTGACGGTAAAAATTTAGTCAGTGGTAGTCAAGACCAAACCATTGAAATTTGGTGGCGTAACACAGGGAAACGCTGGTATACCCTCACAGGTCATACAAACTGGGTTACCACTATCGCCTTTAGTCCCAATGGTGAAATGTTAGCCAGTGGCAGTCGTGACCAAACCGTTGAAATTTGGGATATGACCAAAGGGAAACGCTGGTTTACGTTGATGGGTCATAGTAATGGGGTGGAAAACGTGGCATTTAGTCCGGTTGGGGATATATTAGCGAGTGCTAGTCGAGATCAAACGATTAAATTATGGGACTTGGCTAAAGCCAAACAACGTTTAACTTTATCTGGTCATAGCGATCGAGTGTATACGGTAGCGTTTGATCCTAAAGGGCAATGGTTAGTGAGTGGTAGCCGGGATAAAACAATCCGATTTTGGGATATTCAAACCGGGAAGGAATTAGGGCGTTTGAGTGGACATACGGACTGGGTCAGAGAAATTGCAGTTAGTCCAGAGGGGGATATATTGGCTAGTGCCAGTCGAGATGGCATGATTAAGTTATGGCAGCTTCAGGACTCTCAATGGGTGTTAAAACGCACCCTAAGGGCAGATGAAGTGGATATTTTTACCATTGCTTTTAGTCCGGATAGTCAAATCTTAGTCAGTGGCAATCAAAAAGGTCAAGTTGATATTTGGCAAGTGGAAACTGGGAGATTACTTGAGACTATTGCAGCCCATTCTCAAGATATTTTATCAATTGCATTTAGTCGGGATGGACAACAGTTACTCACTGGCAGTTACGATCGCACAGTTAAATTATGGGAAGTCCAATCATAGAGGTTTATAAATTTATTGGAAGGAGTAACTAGTAGTTAAGATAAGGAATTGAAGCCAATCGTTTCGGTAAGGATTTTAGATTCTTGTTAATCAGCTATTGTTGTTGAAAATATCATGCTTCAAATTCAGGCAATTCTATAACAATTATGTTGTTTACACCGTACATTGTGGTTGGTGCGTCTGTCGGAGGCACCCTACAATTTTCTAAGATAAGTTATTAGAGCCTATAGGCGATCTGGTAAACATAAACAGTCGTAATTTCCAGATTGTCCTCTACCACCACCATACTCAAACAGGCACAGACGAGCTGAATCAGAGGATGTTTCAATATTGAAGCCAGGACGAAGTTCTCCATTGGAGGCTTGTCCTCTACATACATGAAAACTATACCCCCCACCATCTTTACCAGATGTAACTGAAAAAAGACCTTCCTCGCTACATATCTCACCGCAAGATCTTGGGGGAGATGCGTTTACCCAAGCTCCTTTCCCTGCGGCATGAGTAGGAGTAGAAGAGTTGATCAAACTCAAAAGCACACAAAGAATTCCTGTGATACATATAGGCAGTACAATACGCCCCAGCCGATTAAGAATCATAATTTATATCCTTCAAAGCTACACTTTAAATAGTTTGTTGCACTATCAAAAGACTCATATAATTTGCGTTGCCCTACTATATTAATCTCTATTGAACTCCGCAAGTCACTCAAACGTCTCTACGGTAAAATTAAGACTCTTTTTCCGGTTCATAAGTTGAAACCACCTGCAATTCCTTCAACTGTTTATCATCAACATTAGAAGGCGCATTGGTGAGTAAACACCGGGCTTGTTGAGTCTTCGGAAACGCAATTACATCCCGAATAGAGTCTTCTTCTGCCAGTAACATCACTAAGCGATCTAAACCGTAGGCAATGCCACCATGAGGCGGTGTACCATATTCAAATGCTTCCATTAAAAAGCCAAATTTATCTTTAGCTTCTTCGGTTGATAAACCAATGGCGGCAAACACTTTTTCTTGAATCTCCCGTTGATAAATCCGCAAACTACCGCCGCCGATTTCTGTACCATTAAGCACCAAATCATAAGCCACTGCCCGCGCTGTTTTCAGGTCATCAATATCTTCAGGATTAGGAGAGGTAAAGGGGTGATGCAGGGCTTCTAAACGTTGTTCATCCCCATTCCATTCAAACATGGGAAAATCAGTAATCCAAAGCAGATTAATTTTCTTTGGATCGATTAATCCCAGTTCATTTCCGATGATTAACCGCAAGCGATCTAAGGTTTTATTAACAGTCGCAATATCGGCTGCGGCAAATAATAGTAAATGACCGGGTTTTGCTTGGGTGCGTTGAACAATTTCTTGTTTTTGTTCCTCACTTAAATTATCTTTAATTGCCCCAATTGTATCGAGTTTTCCACCTTCTTTTACCCGAATATAAGCCAGTCCTTTTGCTCCGGCTTCACTGGCTTCTTTAAACAAATCTCCACCGGGCTTAATTCTAACATTAGAAATCGCCTCATTCCCTCCCGGAATCGGTAAAATTTTGACAATCCCCCCCGATTTTACCGCCCCAGAAAATACTTTAAATCCGCAATCAGAAACTACATCCGAAACATCCACTAACTCCATCCCAAAGCGGGTATCAGGTCGATCAGTACCATAACGATCCATCGACTCAGCATAAGTTAAACGAGAGAAAGGATGGGGTAAATCAATCCCTTTAACTTCTTTGTAAATATGAACCACTAATGCTTCATTTAAAGCAATAATTTCTTCTTGAGACATGAAACTCATTTCCATGTCTAATTGAGTAAATTCCGGTTGGCGATCCGCCCGTAAATCTTCATCGCGGAAACAGCGGGCAATTTGATAATAGCGATCGAACCCCGATACCATTAATAACTGTTTAAAAATTTGGGGCGACTGGGGCAGGGCAAACCACTCTCCTGGGTTAACGCGACTAGGAAGAATATAATCTCGCGCTCCTTCTGGGGTAGCACGGGTTAAAATAGGAGTTTCTATTTCAATAAAATTATGCTGATCTTCTAAAAAACGCCGCATAGCCTTAACCACCTGATGCCGCAATTGAAGGTTAGCACTCATGCGATCGCGTCGCAGGTCTAGATAACGATATTTTAGCCGCAAATCTTCCCGTACAGGTTCTGTATCGGTGGTAGAAACTTGAAACGGGAGTGGTTTACCTAAACCATTGAGTAACTCAATTTCGTCAGCGTATATTTCGACTTCACCCGTCGCCAGTTTGGGGTTGAGAGACTCGTCCGGACGTTGAGATACCCGTCCAGTGATCCGAACTACATATTCGTTGCGAACCCGATTGGCAATATCATAGGAATCTGGAGTGCGTTCGGGGTCGCTAACAATTTGGACGATACCACTGCGATCGCGCAAATCCAGAAAAATCACGCCGCCATGATCTCGTCGCCGATCCACCCAGCCACAGAGGGTTACCGTTTTCTCTAGATGAGTTGATCTGAGTTGACCACAATAGTGAGTTCGCATAGCCGTTTTTCCGGTGATGGATGGAGATAATTTTGGTGGTTAGCAAAACTCCAGTTTGACATTCTCTTTGACCAATCGCAAGCTTGATGGTGGAAGTGGGTCAACTAGAAGAATTACTTTTTCCTAGGATGTCACAGATTTTGTCTGCTGTTGCGCCATTTTGGCAAATCCACAGATTGTAGAACCCATTTTCAGAGCGAATGAAATGTTGGTTAAACTACGCATGATTTACGCTAAACTTAAAACTGTTACGATTAGGAAAATGTTTGGCGTGACGGGAAATGTTTGGGCGTGACGGGAAATGTTTGGCGCGCGCGCCAACCCGTCGATAGCCCAACCCGTAAAGACAGCCAACCCGTCAAGACAGCCAACCCGTAAAGACAGCCAACTTTCCGAACTCTTTGAGTTAAAGAATTAACAATAGCGATCGCCTAAATATTTAAAAATGATTGTTGGTACTACAGAGGCGGCTCAAATCTTATCGACGGGTTGGGCTGGCGCCCAAACATTTTCCGTCTAAATATCTCTACGGCTCGCCTCAGAACCCTGCTGATAGCTGGTAGAGTTGAAGGAGCTTATAAGACTGGGAAAATGTGGTTAATGCCTCTTTTTAATGGCAAACCCATTATTAAACGAGGGACTCGTGGCCCGAAACCCCGTTGGTGTAATCCCAGAAAGCCTGCCAAAAAGATAATTCACGTCAATTCTCATAGAATTCGGCAGAATCAAAAACAATCAACCAAACAGCCTGTGATTACAGTTAAGAAACAGGAAAATAGCCGTAATCTCAACCTTTATTGACGGGTTGGCTGTCGCCAAACATTTTCCGTCATGGG
>CAYNXM010000229.1:0-10099 GCA_964401105.1 uncultured Lyngbya sp.
AATCAACTGTTAGACAAGCTACGCTATTTGCAACTTGAATTGAGTCGTCGGTGTTCGATAGTCCATTGGAGTTTTGACCTGATGCCAGAGACTCTCTGTCGTTGAATGTAAAGTTTTATATCTTCATTCAACATTTCTGGGGTAGAATATAGTTTTCGCCAGTGTAAACAGGAATTAGGCTGGAAAAATTACCGTTTTACTAAATTTAAGCAGATACAGAAGTGGTGGAAAATAATATACAGTGTCTATACAATGATTAGTTTAAACTTTCCTGTTTTTTAATTTTTAAATTAATTTCTATAATAGGCAAAGGATGTGAGAGGCACTGATACTGTTGATGTTAGTAATTATGAATAATGGAATCATGAAATAGGATGGAAGAATGTGTAAAAAAAAATTGTTTACTGATTCAACCTATCGTGATATTGTGGCTCATTTTTCCATGATTAGATATTTTACCTAATACTAATTTATTGCTTAGATTCAATCAGCTCATTACTGAAATTAATCAATTTCAACTTTTTTTATTTTGGATAATTTAGATTCTTTCTTACTCATTGAATTCGGAGAGTGACAACTATAAGGATATAGCACTACGCATATTAGTTAGGATATTTCTATATCCTGTTCGCGCGCGCGTGCCGTGTTTGCGTAAACCTTTTCATAGTCTACTTCTCAGGCGATCGCGCCTGTGCAGAGCGCCGTAAAACGACGCAGAGCTTGCCAAGAGCGTTGGCGTAGCCTGCATGAAATGCTTAGGCGTGGGGGGGTCGCACCGCAGTTAAGCGTTCCCGCGCACCCGTAGCGCTATATCAGTCTGAGTGGAACTGGGTCGAGGGACTTTCAGTTTGGCTTTGAGCTGATAGCGCACCATTAGACAGTCGATTCATTTTTATATTAAATCAATCAATCTCTTGACATTTTTCAAAAGTGTGTTAACGTTCTGGAATGCTCTTGTATACAGGGCAGATGGTTACAGCAGTACAGATTAAGGTTAGTCCAAATTAAGTTGTTCGTTTTTAAGTCTGAATCACAAATAATCAGTTACAGATTACACCCATTACCTCGTGCCTGGATTACTGATCTAGAGCTCTATTTTGAGATTTGAGATATAGCAATTCGGAATAATTCATCTCTAACAAAGCTGTGCCCGACAGCAAAGTCTTATGAAATTAAGTTGTTGTATGATTGTTAAAAATGAGGCGGAGCGTTTACCGGGCTGCCTGGAGAGTATTAAGAATTTAGTCGATGAAATCGTTATTCTTGATACAGGCTCAAGCGATCAAACACAAGAAATTGCTAAGAAGATTGGGGCGAAAGTTTATACGGCTCAGTGGGATAATGACTTTGCAAAGGCACGGAATCAAGCGCTGCAATATGTGACGGGAGATTGGATTTTAGTGTTAGATGCCGATGAGCGCTTTGTTGCTGAAAAAAAGGTTCAATTAAGACAGACAATTTTACAAAAAGATCTCCTAGTTGTTAATTTAATTCGTCAAGAAGTGGGAGCCAGTCAATCTCCTTACTCATTAGTTTCACGACTGTTTAGAAATCATCCTAGTATAACTTTTTCTCGTCCCTATCATGCCCTGATTGATGATAGTGTTATTCAGCTTTTATCGAAAGAACCTGACTGGAAAATTATAAATTTACCCAATGTTTCTATTTTACATGAAGGTTATCAAACTGATATTATCAATCAACAAAAAAAATGGCAAACTGCTCAAGCAGTGATGGAGCAATATTATCATCAGCATCCGGATGATCCTTATGTGGCCAGTAAATTGGGGGGGCTGTATATTGAAATGGGTCAAATTACTCAAGGAATTCAGATATTGAAACAAGGATTATCTTTGTTGAATGCGAATTTCCGCGAGCCGGTTTATACGAACCAAGCTGCCAGTAATTTGTACGAACTTCATTATCATTTAGGAATTGGGTATCGAAAACAACAAAATTTGACTCAAGCTTTGTATCATTATCAAGCAGCGGCTCAAATTAATCTTTTGCCAGCGCTTAAACTAGGGGCTTATAATAATTTGGGCAATATCTATAAAGAAACAGGAAATTTAATCGAGGCAAAAACTGCATACCAACAGGTCTTACAAATCGATCCCAATTTAGCCATCGCCCATTATAATTTGGGCATGACTTTAAGAGCAATGGGAGAATATCGTGGGGCAATTTCCGCCTATCGTCAGGCAATAGAGCTTAATCCCAAAGCCGCTGTTGCCTATCAAAATCTAGGTGTAGTATTGTTACAAATTGGCCAGGTGCTAGAGAGTCGAGCAGCCTTTAAACAGGCAATTGTTCTTCATGAACAAAATCATTCAACAGAGGCACAAAGGCTGCGTCAAGCCTTACAAACAATGGGTTTAAGGATTGAAACCTAACGCTCTTCTCAGTATAAAGAGAGAGGACTAAAATCATGCTGTGGATTAATCTGAGTGTCAAACTATTTTGAGAAAATTGATTCATGCTAACTTAATCAAATCATCTGTAAATTACGTTATTGTTTTCAACAGCAGTATTAGCAGTATTAGGAGAAAGATATCATGGGGGATTCTAAACGTATCTCAGTCGGGATTGTTGGGGCATCCGGTTATGGAGGAGTACAATTGGTACGACTTCTGCAAGATCACCCCAATGTTGAAATTGTTTATCTCGGGGGTGATAGTAGTGCGGGTAAGCCTTTTTCTAGCCTCTATCCCCATTTGGAAGAGTCGATTGATTTAACAATTGAATCGATTGATTTAGATAAAATTGCCGATCAATGTGAAGTGGTGTTTTTATCTTTACCCAATGGTTTAGGTTGGAAAATGGCACCGCAACTATTAGAAAAAGGATGTAGTGTTTTAGATTTGTCGGCAGATTATCGCTTTTCTAATTTAGCGACTTATGAGAAATGGTACGGTGGAGAACGAACCGATGGCAATATTGCAGGGACTGCCGTGTATGGTCTGCCAGAATTATATCGCGATCGCATCGCTCAATCTCAACTGATTGGTTGTCCGGGGTGTTATGTGACGGCGAGTTTACTGGCGTTATCTCCCCTACTGAAGCAAGGATTAATTGTCCCTGATAGTGCTATTATTGATGCTAAATCAGGGACTTCAGGCGGTGGGCGCAAAGCTGCCGTTAATTTATTGTTGGCAGAAGCGGATAACTCCCTCAGTGCCTATGGTGTAGCCGGACATCACCGCCATACCCCAGAGATTGAACAAATTTGTAGTGATTTGGCTGGACATGATGTCAAAGTCCAGTTTACGCCTCACCTAATCCCAATGGTGCGGGGGATTTTAGCCACCACCTACGCCACTCTACGAGACCCTGGACTGGTGCGAGAAGATTTAATTACGATTTATAAAGCGTTTTATCGTAAGTCTCCTTGGGTGAAAGTCTTACCGGGTGGTACCTATCCCCAAACTAAATGGGCTTGTGGGACAAATCTTTGCTACATTGGTGTTGAAGTGGACCAACGCACTGACCGAGTGATTGTCATGTCTGCGATTGATAATCTGATTAAAGGTCAAGCCGGACAAGCGGTTCAGTGTATGAATATTATGAAGGGTTGGGATGAAGCTCTAGGATTGCCTAAATTGAGTTTTTATCCTTAAAAAGCCTTAATTCACCTCACGACATGATATCGATACAGGTAGAGACGCTCCATGGAACGTCTCTACAGAAAGATTGGATATTAACGAAACGACTTATACTGAAAGCGTTCGCCGCTTAGTCGTCATCCGATACGCCTCGATAATATCCCCTTCACTCCAGTTACTGAAGTTATCTGCACCAATACCACATTCGTATCCGGCAGCAACTTCCTTAACGTCTTCTTTCATCCGCTTGAGGGAATCAACCCCACCTTGATAGACTTGATTGCCTTTGCGATGAACCCGCATCTTACAGTTACGAATCACCTTACCAGACTGAATGTAACATCCTGCCACCTGGCTGCGACCGACTGGGAATACAGCCCGGACTTCAGCTTGTCCAAGAGGTTCTTCCACGAGTTCAGGTTCAAGTAAACCTTCCATCGCCGCTTGAACATCATCCAAGAGGTTATAAATAATATTATATTCTCGGATATCAATTCCAACTTGATCGGCGGCCTGGCGTACCCCCTGAGCTAAACTGGTGTTGAAGGCAATCAGTACCGCATCACTAGCAGCGGCTAAGTCTACATCCGTTTCGGTAATTTCTCCGGGGGCAGACAACAGAACTTGAAGCTGAACCTCTTTCTGGGGTAGTTTCTTCAAGGCATTGATAATCGCCTCAACAGACCCTTGAACATCGGCTTTGAGGATAATATTCAGTTCTTTGAGTTCTCCTTCTTGAACCCGCGCGGATAACGCACTTAAGCTCACCCGTCCGCCTTGCATAATGCGAGTTTGGCGGATTGCTTGCGCCCGACTCTCAGCCACTGCGGCTGCTTCTCGTTCGTTCTCAAAGACCTCAAACTCATCTCCGGCTGCTGGTACATCCCGCAGTCCTAACACCTCAACCGCAAAAGAGGGGCCGGCTGCCTCAACCCGTTCTCCTCGGTCGTCAACCATTGCCCGTACTTTCCCAAGGGCTGAACCGGCAACCACAATGTCACCGACTTTCAAGGTACCATTTTGCACCAACAAACTGGCAACAGGCCCACGGGCTTTATCGAGGTGAGCTTCAATAATCGTTCCTTTAGCAGATCGATCTGGATTGGCTTCCAACGTCTCCACTTCTGAAACTAGCAAGATCATCTCTAACAGTGAATCCAGGTTTTCCCCTTGAATGGCACTGACCGGAACCATAATCGTTTCTCCGCCCCATTCTTCAGGCACCAAACCATATTCCATCAATTCTTGTTTAACGCGGTCGGGTTGGGCTTGTTCCTTGTCAATTTTGTTAATTGCCACCACCAGAGGGACACCCGCTGCTTTGGCGTGACTAATGGCCTCAATAGTTTGGGGTCGGACTCCATCATCGGCTGCGACAACCAAAATCGCAATATCTGTGACTCGGGTTCCCCGTGCCCGCATCGCCGTAAAGGCTTCGTGACCGGGAGTATCCAGGAATACCACTTGCTGGATTTTGCCATCATGTTCCACATCGACATGATAAGCCCCAATATGTTGGGTAATGCCTCCTGCTTCTGCTTGAGCCACTTTAGTTTCTCGAATCGCATCCAGCAGAGTGGTTTTACCATGGTCTACGTGACCCATAATGGTGACAACCGGCGGACGAGTTTGCAGATACTCTAAATCTGCCTCTTCCAGCATACTTTCGGATTTTTCAGCCGCTGGCTTTTCTTGCTGGGTTTCGACCAACACTTCCAATTCTTCACAAATCATGGAAATGGTATCAAAATCCAGAGTTTCCGTAATATTAATCGCAATTCCTTGAGAGAACAAACGCCGAATAATATCGGTTTCCGGAATCTCTAAGGCGTTAGCCAATTCCTGAACAGTCATCGCGCCTGTGACCACCAAAATTTCAGGACGTTGAGATTTTTGTTTTGCTGGGGCCTTGCGCTGATTTCCTCCCGTCTCTCGACTGCTACCGCCCTTAACCGGTGCAGGTTTTTTCGGTCTGGCTGGAGCCGATTGCGGCGCTTTGCTTTGTCCTGCCTCTGCCTTAGGTTTGGCTGGACGCTCCAGGGACAAGCTCACCGCCGCTGCATCAGCTCCACTGTTGTTGAGCAGGTTGAACTCTTCATCGTCATCATCATCAATAATCGGTTTGCGAGGACGTTTAGCCTTGAGCTTAGCGGCTTTCTTGGCGGCTTCTGCTGGATCTTCTTCTTCCTCTTCCCATTGAGAGCGTTTACTCGGACGAGCCGGTTGAGCCTTTTTAGGTAACGCCGGACGCTTGGGACGCTTCAGTTCTACATCAACCTCTTCTTCGATCAAGACAGCGCTTTCATCTTCACCATCCTCGACTAAATCGAGATCATTGTCATCTTTGAGCGGTTTGACCGAGCGTGATGGCGGTGCTTGCAATTCAGGTAGAGATTTGGGTTTAGAAACGATTCCCTCTTGAGCTTTGTCTTTGTCTTTGGCTTTGGCAACAATAATTTCCCGCCGCTTTTTCGGTTCCTTGGTAGGCGAGTCCGTCCCGGCTCCCGCTTTAAGCTCAATTGGCTTAGAACGTTTTTTCTTATTGCTCTTTTGACTCGGTTGCGACTCCGTTTTCGCCTTGGGTTTGATAGACTCAGTGGACTTAGGAGTGGGTTTATTGGGCTTGAGTACCGGCTTTACCTTCGCTACCGGGGCAGAAGAAGGCGGATTAGGTCGGGGGGGAGGATTCGTGAGTTTAGGGGCTGATGCAACGGATTGCTCAGTCTCAATCTCTGGCGTGCTGTCTTTGGGTGGAGTCGGTGTTTGAGGGGGTTTTACTTCAGGTGGAGTCATCGTTTTAGCTGTACTATCCATTGCAGAATCCGCCGGTGAGGAGACGGGAAGGCTCGGAGCTTTAGGTTTTGGTGCAACAGGCGGATTCACAGCAGGTTTAACTGAAGAAGGTGTTTGATTTGGGGGTTTGGGGGGAATGGATTGAGCTGGGGGTCTAGGTGGAGTCACGGATTGAGCAGATGACGGTTCATCTCTATAGCCATTTTCTCCCGTTGAATTTTGAGGGGAGTGATTTTTAGGTTTACGAATTTCTAAAATTTGTTGTTTTTTATTGTCTTGAATGGATTGATCGGATTCCTCGGAAGTTGAACCTACTTTGTCGGCTTCCTCCCCAGGACTCGAAACAGGATTGGTGGCAATATACTTGCCAATTAGTTCTGCATCAGACTCGGTAATTGTGCTACTGTGACTTTTAACCGGAATCTTTAACCGATCGCACACAGCAAGAATGTCTTTATTTTCCAAATTAAGTTCCCGTGATAGTTCGTAAATTCTGACTTTTCCGTTGCTCATCCACTTTTCCCTCTCAAGACCTACCCTTTGTAAATTAATTTGACATCGTTAAACCTAAGTAAACTATTTTAACGTGTTGTTTGCTATCAGTGTAGTTCAACCCCCTCCTTAAAGATAGTGGGTTGCTCTATTGTTAACCGATTCCATAAGCTCTGATAAATTGATTCAGGAATCGCTACTTTGAGACTTCGCCCTAAGCGATTTTTCTTTTGAGCGGCTTTTAAACACTCTATGTTAGGACATAAATAGGCTGAACGGCCCATACCTCCATCTAATTGTACCTGATGATTATGGTAGACTCGGACAACTCGCCAAAAACTCTCTTTCGGAGCGACTTGACGGCAAACGACACATCGACGATAGTTGGGTTTCATCTTTTTGCTTTGCTGCCTAGTTACTGAAAAACAATTGTAAAAGAATACTTTGGCAGTTGTGTATTCTCTCTTAGTTTAAAGATAAGTTGAAGTTTCGCTCACCTCACTGCTAGTCTGTTGAGATTCAAGGGGGGTTACTTCAGTTTCCAATTCTTCTACTTCATCAAACTCTTCTGCAACATCCTCCTCTAAAGACTGCTGATAACTCAATTGTTCAGCAATTTTTTCATCTTCGGCCACCGCATCATACTTGGCAATATCCTTGATATCAATTTTCCAACCCGTTAAGCGAGCTGCTAAGCGGACATTTTGACCTTCTTTACCGATGGCCAAACTTAACTGATCTTCAGCCACCAATACATGAGCACGCCGATCTTCGGGGTTAACTAACCGGACTTCATCCACCCGCGCTGGACTCAAGGCATTGGCAATATAAGTCGAGGGGTCAGGAGACCAACGAATCACGTCTATTTTCTCACCCCGCAGTTCATTCACCACCACTTGAATCCGCGATCCCCTCGCACCAATACAAGCGCCCACCGGGTCAACATCTCGGTCTAAGGTATCGACGGCGATTTTAGTCCGGGGGCCGACATGACGGGAAGGAGGATTGGCCTCTCGGGCAACGGCCACAATTCTAACCACTTCGTCTTCTATTTCGGGGACTTCATTGGCAAATAAATAGACCACTAACCCTGCATCTGCCCGAGATACCTGTAATTGAGGGCCTCGGTGAGATCCTTGAGAGACTCGTTTCAGATACACTTTAAAGGTGGCATTGGCTCGATAATTATCGTTGGGGAGTTGTTCCCGTTTATGTAGTTCGGCTTCCACTTCGGGTTGGCCAAAACTACTGGTCACAGCCATAATCACAGACTGTCGTTCAAACCGCAGGACTCTTGCCTGTAGAACAGTACTTTCTAATTCTTGAAATTCATCTTGAACCATTTTACGCTGCTGATCCCGCAGTTTTTGAGCCAGAACCTGCTTCGTTTGAATGGCTGCCATCCGACCAAATTCATTTTGTTCGGGAGTCACATCTAAGGTAACCGTATCTCCTAACTGGGCTTCGGGAGCCACTTCCAATACTTCTGTTAAAGAAATTTGGTGATCTGGGTTGGTGACTTCTTCGACAATGGAGAGGTTTTTTGCCAGGACACGAAATCCTTCGGCTTCTACATCTAGCTCAACATCAAAGTTATCAAAGTAATCATCACCGAATGGTGTATTAATTTCTACCGTTCGCCGATAACGCTCGTATCCTTTTAACAAGGCTTCTCTCAATGCCTCCTCAACGGCAGATTTGGGTAGATTTCTTTCTTGAGAAATTCCCTGGATCATATCTTTCAGTCCAGGCAAACTAACCATTGACATAATTATTTTCCTCCAAATAGAATGAACATTAGCGCTCGCGAATGAATTTAAAATAACACCTCAAAAACTCAAAATAGATTTATCAATTATTCTGCCCATGATTAATCGCTTTTAGGGGAATCCTTGTTTTTAGATTAGAAATCACCGATGTTAATCTGATCAAAATCATTGATTATACAAAGATCCGCCCCAATAAGCCTGAATCGAGGGTTTATTTAATGATGAATTATTCTCCTTGATCGCACAGTTGCACCTGTGTTACCACAGAACGAGGTATTGTCACTTGTCGTCCTTTTTGATTCAGGTAAACTGCTGCTTCATCGCGACGAATGAGCTTTCCTTGCCACTCGGTTCGCCCTTTATGCGGTTCTGAGGTTTTAACCAAAACCGGAAATCCTTTAAAGGAGATGAACTCTCGATCGCTGCTGAGGAATTGAGAAATTCCTGGACTGGAAACTTCCAGAACATAGGCATCTGGGATCAATTCCATGATATCGAGTTGTTCTTCTAAAGCCCGACTCATCTGCTCACAATCTTCTAAGCCGGTATCTTGGTGAAGGTTTCGGATCTCTACGTGCAGCACGGGTGGCCGTTGGTTTGTGTAGAATACCGCCCCGACTACTTCTAGTCCTATACTGGCGGCAAGGGGAGCTGCTAGGTCAAGGATTTTTGGAATCAAGGGGTGAGCCATACAGACATCGGTTCTAAAATTTACGGTTAAGATGGAAGGGGATCGCTGAGGGCCGATCGGATTGAAATGAGTTTCAATGATTGCTTTTTCTCTCAAATCAAGGAGAGAGAATCATTATTAACCTCATAACAGTTTGAGCCAAACCTTGACTGGAAACTGATTAACCGAAACGCTGCCACTAAAAAAAGTGGGCTTCACCCACTCCCAGATGAAACAGTGTTTCCTGCAAGAAGCTAAAGACGAGTTTATACAACTCGCCTCCTTCATTCATGTTAGCTCAGAATTGACAAAACTGTCATCACTGACCCGATCTGCTCAAACAAATGTCCTAGGACTGTGATTGTCCTTCGGTAATACGACGAAGCTGTTGAGTTTCAGCCAGAACTTGTTCATAATGATCGGAATCTACCTTCTGGACATAGTTAATTTTAAACTCTTCTAAGAAATCCACCAGGAGTGATTCAATTTCCGCTATGCTTTGTTCTTGTTGAAGTTCTTCTCCCAGGAGGTGAGTAAATTGATTCACCAAACGATTAGATAATTCAGTCCCCACCGGATCTTCCATTGCTTCTTTAACAGCTTCATACATTTTTTGAGGGCTATCTGCAGCCAGTTGTGATAACTGATCGACTAACTGTTCAGTCATTTTATGGGATATATTTTGCCATCCTGGAACATTTTTAAACTGTTTATACAAAGAAGATTCTTTCAATGCTGCTTCTAAACTATATTGGAGTAATTCTTCGATATTG
>CAYNXM010000230.1:0-4607 GCA_964401105.1 uncultured Lyngbya sp.
AAACTGAAACGCCGCTCTCTTGGTCGAATATTCGGAGGTCGAAATTAATCAAGAAAATCTCATGTTAGACTCATTATTGTCAGACTTTTGTCGGAATTAGCCTTCCAAGCTAATGATGGAAACGGTTCGACCTCCCACTACTGCGTCAATAATGCATAAAGCGGGTGGGGGGAATCGAACCCCCATCATTAGCTTGGAAGGCTAAGGTTTTACCACTAAACTACACCCGCGTAGTCACATTTATCTATATTAACATAACTTCTGTTTTCGTCAAGCCCTTAACCCCAAATTTTTTTAATCCTTTGCTTCTGGGAATTCAGGGCGCACTTGATAAGCCTGAACCGCTTCATCCATGCCTTTAAGCTCGAGCAATGCTGACTGAGTCATTTCTTCCGGTTGAAGATATTGAGCCACCTCATCGGAAACCAGAATACTATTGGGTTGAGCAACTTCTTGGAGACGAGAGGCAATATTCACAGAAGGGCCAATAGCGGTATAATCAGACCGTTCTTTTGCCCCAAACATCCCGACTACGGCACTGCCTTGATGAATTCCACAGCGAAAGCGCACGGGAAAAACGGTTTTATGATCGATAATTCCCATTTTCTCCCAGCGCTGATTCAACTCCTCCAACGAGCGTAACATCTGACGAGCTGCCGCGATCGCCCGTTTGACCTGTTGGGCCGGGGCCAATTCTTCGGGTGCGCCATAAATTGCCATCACCGCATCTCCAATAAACTT
This sequence comes from uncultured Lyngbya sp., assembly GCA_964401105.1. Lineage (GTDB taxonomy): Bacteria > Cyanobacteriota > Cyanobacteriia > Cyanobacteriales > Microcoleaceae > JAAURB01. The sequence goes on from CAYNXM010000230.1 coordinate 742, forward strand.
ATCCACTGTGCCGCCTGTGGCAAATACAGCCTGAGTCATTTCGGCTAAATATTCATTCAACAATTCTGCAATGCGACGGGCTTGCAGAACATTGGATAACCGGGTAAAACCCACCAAATCCGTAAATAGAATAGTAATCACTCGCGGTTCCGGGTTCAAATCCAAAACTAAATCCCCAGAAGCGGCTTTTTTGACCATTTGAGGCGGTAAAAACCGTTGTAATACTGATTCGGTCAAATAGCGGTTTAACTCAGCCACACGCCGTTCATTTTCCTTAAGCGATCGCAAATTCCGCACTTCAGCCAGGAGTTCTCGATCGTTAAACGGTTTAGAAACATAAGCATCCGCCCCCCGTTCGACTCCTTCAATCCGAGTATCTTCATCGGCTTTAGCCGTTAATAAAATTATCGGTGTTCCCTTTAAATCTTGCTGTTCTCGAATCATCCGAATTAAATCTAACCCGGAAACCAATGGCATCATTAAATCAGTAATAATCACTTCTGGGTGATAGCGCTTTGCCATGGCAAACCCTTCTGAACCGTTACTAGCCGTGACGACATTAAAATTCACTTGTCGGAGAATTCGGGAAACATACTGTCGCAGATCGGGGTTGTCATCGACAACTAAGATACAATTGTCAATCAGTTCCGATTCGCTGAGGGTAACCACCTCAAGAGGTTCTGATTTCAACGAATTGACGGTTTCATCCTCCGAGATTTCTACTTCAACATCAGCCAGTTCAACCGCTGCCCGACGGGCATTTAATTCGGCGGGGACTTCCAAAACCTGGTCTCCGGGTAAATGAGCGGTGCCAGTGGGCAACCAAATCACAAATGTAGTGCCTTCCCCATACACTGAATCAACTGAAATTCGGCCTTGATGCAAATCTACCAGTTCTTTCACCAGGGCCAAGCCTAACCCACTTCCCTCATAAGAACGGTTGGTCGATCCTTCCGCTTGGCGAAACCGTTCAAACAGATGAGGAATTTGTTCCGGGCGAATGCCAATCCCACTATCTTTAACTTGTAAACGACAATAGCTACCTGCGGATTCTACACTAACAGTAATCGTGCCTTCAGCCGGGGTAAACTTCATCGCATTTGACAGCAAGTTGTACAAGACTTTATCAAACCGTTCTAAATCTAGATAAACTGGAGGACAATTCTGGAAATGGGTAGCGAGATTAATTCCTTTCTTTTCACAATAGGTTTGAAAAGCTTCAACTGTTTGCTGACAAAATAACACTAGATCGCAAGGCCGAAAACTAGGCTGCATTCGTCCGGCATCAAACCGCTGTAAATCTAATAATTGATTCACTAAACGCAATAAACGCCTCGAGTTTCTCAGGGCAATTTTGGCTTGGGCGTAGGGCAAATCGTCTAGTTGATTCACCGCCGATTCCAAAGGCCCAATCATCAAGGTGAGGGGAGTACGAAACTCGTGGGAAACATTCTGAAAAAATTCTGTTTTGAGCCGATCCACTTCTAACAACCGTTCGGCTTGTTGTCGGGTTTTTTGATATAAACGGGCTTGTTGTACGGCGAGGGCGGCTTGGGCTGCCACCAATTGCACTAAGTTAATTTCTGCTTCTTGCCAGCGACGAATGGTATGATTTTGCCGCAGAGAAATACTACCAATAATTTCTCCATCTAAATTTAAAGGCATGACCATTAATGCACTCGATGGCGATCGCAATGGTAAATCAATGGGGTTGAATTGCGGTTGTTGGCTCAAATCATCAATCACAACCGGTTGTTGAGTGTCTAGCAATTGTTTTAATACCGGATTTCCGCGAATCGGTACCGCAGATTGAGGTAAATACGGAGGTGGAATAGCCGACACTTCTTCAACTTCATTTTCTATGATTGGATTAATCATAGGGGTGTCTTGTGAAGCTTCATATAGCCCGACACATTGAACAAACTCATCTTCTTTGGTCCATAAAGAGAGGGCACAGCCATCAACCTGTAATGCTTGACCTAATTGTTGAGTAATCGCAGCAAAAATTTTCTGAGGATCGAGACTGCGACGAATGGCAGCGGTAATGGTATTAACGAGCACTTCGCGTTTGGCTAATGCTTGAACCTGTTCGTAGGAACGGGCTTGAGATAAGGCTAAAGCGGCTTGATCGGCGACCGTAATCACCAATTGGACTTCATGATCGAGCCATGTTCGGGGTTGATAGGCTTGGTGCAGGGCCAGTACTGCCATCAGTTCCAAGCGATAAAATAAAGGGACAATCAAGCTGGAATGGATGTCTGCCGCCCTATAAGCAGCAGCACGTTGTTGGTGTTCTTCCCTGCCTCCTTGTAGGCTTTCGTGGGTTTGAGCCTCGTCTATCACTAATACATCTGTGGTTTCCCAGACTAAGGTTTTAAATTCTGTGGGTTGAGTCTGTAGCGGGTCATGGTCTAGTTCTGGCCCTTGATAGATAAACCATTCATCTACCATTGATCCATCTTGAAAGGGTTGGAGCAAGCAGTAACTCACTTCAAACATCTGACCCACTGTTTCTACGATCCTCTGTAGCATCGTATGATAATTGGGAGCAGAGCGAATAGTATTGGTGACTGCGTAGAGAAGAGATTCTTGTTTGAGAGCTCGGCGTAATTCTTCTGTACGGGCTTTGAGAACATTATGAGTATCGAGAGCCTGTTGAACAATTGCGGTCAGTTCTAGCGCGTCCCAAGGCTTGGTCACGTACTTAAACACTTTACCGGCATTAATCGCCTCAACCAAGTCTTCAACGTCAGTATAACCGGTCAGCAGAATCCGGATCGCATCTGGATATTGTTCGGATGCAATACTTAAAAACTCCGTCCCACTCATCTGCGGCATCCGTTGATCGGAAATAATCACAGCCACATCGGGTTGCTGAGTTAAAATATCCAGGGCTTCGGTGCCACTACACGCCCGAAACACTTTATAGCCACGATGAAATGTCCGGTATAGCAGATCTAGATTATCCGGTTCATCATCAACGACTAAAATTTTGGGCTTCTGTTTCTTGGGGGAACTCATGCACCGCTCTCCGGTTACATCGGCAGTGTGGTGAAAACCCGCTGCTCGCCTCATCGATTGTAGCAGAGGCTTATTGTGTTATTTTTCGTGACTTTCCTCGAATGTCGCGCTTACTCTCTGGTGAGAACTTGGTGCGCGTTCACACCACACTGACTTCAGGGACACACATTTAAATAAATTTTACCTTAATGTTGAAAGCAACCCAGTACCAAACCTGAGGGTTAAGTTTGACATACTCCCGGCGCTGAATTAAAAATTACAGCGCGGGATTCTCACCTTCTGGCTAGTTGGAGGCCCACACTGAAAACGAAGTGTCAGTGTGTGGAGGAAAACTAGCGCACTATCTCTGTTTTCTGCTACTCTATGATTAACTGAGTTTTTAGATGTTGTAAAACAAGTCCTCAGCCTCGTTGTAAAGATTGAACCTACCTCACAACAGTATCAATTGATTCAAGATACTGCGGTAGCGTTTGCGTGACTCTTGCGACTGGATTAACAGCAACCTCAACCCTAACCTGACCAACAGAAACTCAATACAAGCGGTTTGCTACAACGAGGTAAAATCTCAGTTTGGGTTAACTGCTAATCATGTGGTTCGTGCTTGTGCTAGAGTGGCAGCCAATCGCTTAACAGCTAAACAGAAATGCAGAAAAGTAAGTGTTTAAGCAAAATTATTTATATATTTTATGATCAAATATTAGTAGACTACTGTAAACTTTTAAAAGTGTAGCGACAGGAGATGCCCTGGGGCGATCTGTCCGTTAAGCATCTCCTGTCGCACCATGTCCTTACCAGCTAAGTCTAGATGCTTGATGAGATAAATAAAAGGTTTAACACTCATAAAC
>CAYNXM010000231.1:0-2801 GCA_964401105.1 uncultured Lyngbya sp.
GGTACACGAATCATGCCACGATTACATTCACATGAGCAAAACAGATTGTCGGGAGCCGTGTGCAGTGAAAGCCGCACGCACGGATCTAACAGAGAGGGGCGGTGCATAATAGCTCCCCTCGACTCTAACAAATCGCTGTGATGTTAATGCTTGCCCGCTCATCTGCCATCTGCCCGAGTTGAAAGACCGTCCTGATTTCTATTCGCAGAAGCGGGATCTGGTGAACTCGAAAAGGCTCTTTCCTGAATACAAGGATCTGCCGTCTCACACTTTGCAAGATGTGGTTGCACGGGTAGACAAAACTTTTGAACGCTGGCTCAAGGGTGACAGCAACGGCAAGCGAAGCGGCAAGCCAAGATTCAAAGGTCAAGGCAGATATCGTTCGCTGGGATTTCCTGACCCCATCAAGCTAGAGCATGTGGACGGCAAGTTGATCCAGCTACCCAAACTGGGCAAGCTGAAGTTGATCTTGCACCGTCCTATTCCTGATGGGTTAAAGATCAAGACCGCAATGATTACCAAAAAGGCAGACGGCTACTACATCGCTCTGTCACTTCAAGATTCATCTGTCCCCGAACTCTGCCCCGAACTGCCGACAATGAACAATACTATCGCTATTGATGTCGGATTGAAGTCGTTTTTGGTAACGAATGAAGGGGAAGAGGTTTCAATTCCACAGCACTATCGCAAAGCAGAGAAGCGTCTAAAGCGGTTGCAGCGCGAATTGTCTCGCAAAAATATTGGCTCGAATCGTCGCAAGAAAGCCAGATCGCGAGTCGGTAAGGCGCACCTGAAAGTCTCAAATACTCGCAAGGACTTTCATTGCAAAACAGCGACAAAGCTTTTATCTCAAGGGCAGCACATTGCACATGAAAAGCTGAACATCAAAGGGCTGGCAAAGTCACGACTGGCAAAATCGGTTAATGATGCCGGATGGGGGCAATTCCTGCAAATTCTTTCAATCAAGGCTGAAAGAGCCGGATTGTTAACGATTGCGGTGAATCCAAACGGCACAAGTCAAGACTGCTCAAACTGCGGGCATAAGGTCAAAAAAGAACTCTCCGAGCGTTGGCACTCCTGCCATCACTGCGGGTGTAGTCTTGGCCGTGACCACAATGCAGCAATCAATATCAAAAATAGAGCGGTAGGGCATTCCGTTCTTAAAGCTCAGGTAACGTCCGATGCAATAGCAGGAGTCACTGAGAAGCCCGCGCTCTATGCGTGACTCATGAGCGTCGGGAGTATGTCACTAGGCACGAATTTTTGCATCTATTGTCGCAATAGTTAAGCCGTTTTGTAACGCTTGACAAATAAGCATTCTATCGAATGGATCGCGATGTAATAGTGGCAGTATAGCCAGTTGACTTACACTACTTTCATCCAGAGCGAGACTGGAAATTTGATGAAGATTACGCTGTTTGGGTAAATAGATTTCAGGAGTCTCTGGTAGAGGCAATTTACCTAACTGATACTTAACAATGGCTTCCCTCAAAGGCTCTAAGCAGATCTTCCGGCAAAGGATCGTCGAAATCATCCGGAACAGTAAACTCACCCTCACACAAACCGAATGGTCGCAACTGCTGGCGACTGGTAATGGGTCTCAGATAGCGCGATCGCTTGATGGGATCGAACAATTACAAGGGTTTCGCCCTCTTCGACTTGACGCAAATATTTCAGTAGATTACGTTGGATTTCATCGATAGTTACATTTAGCATATAGTCTTTTTCAAAATTTCGACGTCGATCGCAATAGCCAATTTGATTGCTATAGATTATTGTTGCCGTTAATATACTATTTTAACCAGTATTAAAACAAGACCCAGACTTCAACCCATGAAAAATCTCTGGAATGACCAAGAAGCCGCCCAATATCAGGGAGATTTAGAATTAAGAGTTTATACTTCACGACTGTTAGGGCGAGATCCTTCACTCGTGTTGCATGGCGGCGGTAATACTTCGGTTAAATTGCAAGAAACTAATTTAGTTGGGGAAGCTGAAGATATCCTCTACGTTAAAGGCAGTGGTTGGGATTTAGCCACAATTGAAACAGCCGGATTTTCCCCTGTCCGGATACCTCATTTATTGAAATTAGCAAAATTAGAAACATTATCTGATTCTCAAATGGTGAATGAGTTAAAAACTCAGATGACCCGTGCCAGCGCTCCTTCACCTTCGGTAGAAACTATTTTACACGCCACATTACCTTACAAATATGTCGATCATACTCACGCGGATGCGATTATTGCAGTTACAAATACGGCAAAAGGATTAGAGCGAATTCAAGAAATTTATGGGGAAAAAGTGGTGATTATTCCCTATATTATGCCCGGTTTTGATTTAGCGAGATTATGTGCCGAATATTTCAATAAGGACGCAACAGAAAAAACCATTGGTATGGTATTAATGAATCATGGGATTTTCTCTTTTGGAGATACCGCCAAAGAATCTTATGATCGGATGATTGAATTAGTCGGAATGGCTGAAGCCTATTTGGAGGCGCATACCACTGCAAAAACCGTTGATTTCCCCAAGATAACCGCCCCTAAAACCACTGTTGCGCCGATTTTAGCTCAAATTCGCTCTGAGGTATCGTCAACGGCAGGCTGCCCGATGATTGTCAGTTTACAGCAGACGGAGAAAACCCTCGCTTTTGCTCAACGCCCGGATATTGAAACAATTTCTCAACAGGGGCCAGCCACACCGGATCACGTTATTCGCACCAAGCGCATCCCATTACTGGGAAATGATGTACAAGCTTATGCCACAGCTTATCAAGATTATTATCAGGCTCATGCCACTTC
>CAYNXM010000232.1:0-10833 GCA_964401105.1 uncultured Lyngbya sp.
GAAATAGACTCTTAGCCCGTCGTTGATGGGATTTGAGTGGAATAGGTTTGAGTGTATGTTGCCATAAACCCGTCTTCATCGCCCAGACAAAAGCGATTGCCAGCAGAGCTAAAAGTTTACTGAGACGGTGAGTATCAGTGAAATGAGTCGATTCTAGGCAAAAACCTCTGGTTTTGAGAGCGGCGAAGAGAGTCTCAATCCCCCAACGATTGGCATAGTCGGATAAAGCTTGTTGAGGAGAATAGTTAGTGATCACAATCAGGAAATCGTCATTACTGTTTTTAGTCGGTTGTAGACGAGTCGCAACAACATAGACCGGGCGACCCCAAACCCAATGGCGACCCGAAAGGAGGCGAGTTTCCCCTACACACAAGCTAGCATGCGTAGAGTGACCCTGCCGCAGGCGATTGTCCTGGGCCTGCACAAATCAAGTCAGTTTGACGTATACGAATCCGTACGGGAATCGGCTTGTCGATCAATAGGTAAGACAACCATTCTTTACCAATGAACTCACGGTCGGCGGTAAGGTAGGCAATCTCAGCCACAGGAAATAGAGTTTCAAAACGTTCAAGTAAATCCATCCGTTCGTCACTGTTGCTATTGCCTCGCTTATCAAGCAGAGTCCACAATAGAGGAAAAGCAATCCCCTGATGGACTACACCCAACATCAAGATGTTAAAATCAGTCTTGCTTTTAGGACCAGTTGGTGCGCTCGAGACTCAGCACCCAAGGTTGGGGTATTGCGGCTAGTTTAACCAACATCTGGGCGATTTGCGCCATGTCTACCTCAAATGAGCGGAAGAATCGCTGCATCCGTTTGTAGTGAGATTCATAGGTGACATTTCCCCCGCATACGGTTGCTAACTCAGCTAAGTTAACTGTTTTGGCTCGAAACAGAGCGATCAGGAACATGGCAACAAAAGATAACCTCGCCCCATGCCATCCTAGATGAGGTCGCAATTTAGCTCGAAGTTGGTTAATCTGTTCCATGAGGGTTTGTTGAAGTTGTGGTAATTTCTATCAAACCCTCACTTTGCCCCTTTTGACAACTTTTGTCCTGTACTGAGCCTGACGCTGTATAAACTTTAATTTACGTTCAGCCTTTCGTAGATATTTAGGTGCTGCAACACGGTTATTATCTGAGTCCACATAAAAGTCTATTAGACCCAGATCAAGACCCACAATATTATTAACATTAAAATCTGGTTTAATTGTTGGAACTTCATTGTTATCTAGACTTAAAGTCACATAATAACCATCTTGTTTTTTAGTGACAGATACCGTTTTGACAACAAAACCATCAGGTAATTGACGGTGAACAATTACCTTGACAACACCAATTTTAGGCAACGTAATTCTGTTACCTACAAAATGATGCTGTTTGAATTGAGGATAAGTGAATGTTTTATATTGACCTACACCTTTAAAGCGTGGTTTACCAGACCTTTTACCGTTGCCATCGCCCTTTAACCATCTATCAAAAGCTAATTCCACCCTTTTTGATACTTCTTGTAAGACTTGAGAATGGATTTTCTTGTAGCACGGTCTATCTTTTTTGAGCTGAACTCAGCTGTTTTCTTGACTTCGTTTCTCAGGTCTATCTCGTAATTCTGGTAGATGACAAACAAGAGGGCATCTATCAATAGAGCAACGGTTTTGTTCATACCAATTAAACCGTTGAGAAAGCTGATAATTATATTGACAACCCAGCAATAAGAGCGTGTTATCAATAATTTCTTGCTGTTCTCGACTTGGTCTAATTCTATATTGGTATGAAATTCTCATTAATCTGTCAATGTTATTTACCGACCTATAAATAGGATAACATAAATGTACCCCTATTGTGTATACGCCATGAAAAAAGAAAAGCAACTTAAAGCAAGATTGAGCAAAGCTAGATATTACAAACTTGCTCAATATGCCGTTAATCGAGATAAAACTATTACATCTCTCATAGAAGATTGGATTGATTCATTACCAACCGATACCCCGCCCGCGATTCATCTCAACACCGATTCAGAGAATACGGTGTGAGCCTTCTCACGGATGAAGGTAAATTGTAAAGAATATCCTGTTACAGTAGAGAGAGTATAGGCGATCATCAATCAGCAGAACTAGAGCAAGTAACCGAGTAAAATTAACGCGGGTTTTTTCGTGCGTTATAGCCTCCAGTCTTATAATCTTTAAACATTGTTTCAATCCCCTATCTAGCTCGAGCTTGCAGCTAAAGTTTGCTTCAGACTAGGTAAGCTTGTTGATAGATACCAAGACGTATTTCATATAAAAATGGATGACAATTCAATCCGAGTCTATACTCAAAATCTTCAAGCAGAGCAATGGTTGAGGCGATATCGAGGCTGTCAACCCACTTTTGCTTGTGTTTTGGGATTTACAGAAACGGCTTTGATTCCAGGCATTTCTGCGGCGGGGGCAACACCAGAATCTCGTCAATATACCAGTGTTGCCGATGCTGAATTTCTGTACAATGGCCCTCAACCGCAGCCTCAATATCCTTTACCCCCTCTCCATGCGGGTGCTTCTCCGGTTCTGATTTCCCGCGCTGTAATAGAGTCGCTCAAGATTCCCCTTTATTTATTTAACGCCGGTTTAACGGTAGCGCCCTCAGTCCCAAATATTGATTTAAATGGGATTGCTGCTGGGTGTGTGAGTACAGGCTGTGCAATGGATCAACAGACCGTTAACCACCTGTTTGAGGCAGGGTGGCATTGGGGGGAAAAACTGGCGATGCAACAACCCAAGAGTTATCTGATTTTAAGTGAGTGTGTTGTTGGTGGTACGACAACCGCTTTGGCTGTTTTGTTGGGGTTGGGTGTTGATGCAGCAGGTAAAGTCAATAGCAGCCATCCCAAATGTAATCATGCTCAAAAGTTAGCGATCACCACGACAGGCTTACAAACGGCGGGTTTATGGCAAAATCGAGCATCATACATTAAATCAGAATCAATTAACCCGTTTGATGTGGTTGCGGCAGTGGGCGATCCGATGCAAATTGTAGTTGCAGCAATGACATTGGCGGCGAGTCAGACAGTGGGGGTTTTGTTGGCAGGCGGCACTCAAATGCTGGCAGTCTATCGTTTAACTGAAGCGATAGCTCGGCATCTTTCCCTGAAGTGGCAACCAGAAAATGTGGTTGTTGGCACAACTCGGTGGGTGACAGAAGACTTAAGTGGCGATACCGTTGGGTTAGCTCAGAGAATTGGTACTGTTCCGATATTAGCAACTCAACTGAACTTTGCAAGCGCTCGTTATCAACAGCTTCGTGCCTATGAGCAAGGATTTGTCAAGGAAGGTATTGGTGCTGGGGGTTGTGCTATTGCTGCTCATTTATATCAGGGTTGGAATTTGACTCAACTGTTGCAGGCTATTGAAGCTTTAGCAGATCGTTACTTAGCATTGAGCGACCCCATACTTTAAGCACAACGCCAGATTAATCTAGTTTGAATTTAACTGACTCTGGTGTTCCTTACTCTTTAAATATTTTAAATCTGAGACGAAGTGGGCGATCGCACAGAGAGTAACCGTTCTTCTAATGCTGCAATTCGATTATAAGCAGCGGTGAGTTGAGCGGTTAGTCGTTGAATTTGGATATCTGCGGTGATACTCGGCTCTTCCCGATTAACGACAATATTGCTTTCTGTATAGCTATCATCGAGCAAAATATCTTTATGTTCAAACTGTTGATGATGTTGAGGGGGTGGAGAAAATGCGATTCTATTGATCGGTTCTTCGATCTTCGGTAGAACTGTCTCGGTTGTTTCCTTCCCCGTATGTGAACTCAATGATTCCGATATTTTGAGATCCATCTCCCGAATGACTTCATAGAGGGTGTCAACTTTATGATTTAAAAGAGCAACTTGTTGTTCGAGTGTATCCATAGGAATTTATACTCCGTGCTATTCTGCTAGTTCTTCACTATTCGATTCTAGACAATAAATCACTAAAGTATGAATTTTTTCTAAATAATTTAACCTTTAGTTTCCCTACTAAACTTAATAATTTATTTATGTTTATAGATTAAAACTTTCTCAATTTCCTGACAGATAAGGAGTCTGACTGGGTTACACTTTTTAAAATTGGCTTGAGCTACCGCTTAATTTTTTACTCTCACTCTCTCTTAAGGATGAGACTTTCGTTAATAAATCCTTAAAATGAGATACTTTTCTCCATCATTTAAGTTGGGATAAATAAGATTATCGGTGAATTTAAACTTTCCTGAAATTTAGTACATTGATCCGAAAGGTTATAGGGTAGTGCTTTCAGCCTAACTGGATTTAAGTTTTGTGACAAAATTTTTATCTAATTATTGTATTAATTGATACGATTTTATCTACCCAGCCTCAATCTTTATGTTAGGTTGGATATACATAGAATATCCATCTGCTCTAGACTCAAACATGAGAGTGCTGTTCTATGAATTCAGTGCAAGACTTCAGGAAAATCCGGATTTGTTGAAGCTGAGTTCTCTCTTTATTTTGTTACATCTATCACCAAAAGTCAGCCGTTACTTTAACTCTATTTTAGCTAACCTATATGTCTGATAAGACTTTCAGATGTTTTCTAAGATTACATGGGAAAGAGGAATCCCCCTGAACTACACATGAGTGAGATTGTCATTTTCTGAGTTTTGTGATTATATTAAGAAATGTAACACTAATGACATCCCCCTGACTCCTAGCCGGTTTATCCATCAATCAAATTCAGATAAGGACGAACAAACAATGATCGGACCGATCCCATCTATTCAACTCGATATCACATCTGCGATTGCCGCCTTTTTCCAAAAATCTGAAGGACAGTGGCTTTCTGAACGCCGCTATTACAACTTACCGGATGGAAAACCTCAAGAATATCTCAGTCATCTCACCGTGCGTTTTCTAAGCGCTGGGAGTTCAGAATTAATTGAATTGGCTCAACTCCATCAACTCAGTGATGAGAATATTCTCACTTGTGGCTCAGCAGTGGAATGGGAAAGCAGCAATACTCAAGCGAAAGGGAAGCCATCTCAGGGCAGTACAATTTTTGGTGTATTAAATAATATTCTCTATCGCGATCGCGGTTTTGCTACCCCCAAACCGATCACCGCTACTTGTAAAATGCTTGATGCCGATACATTATGCCTCAGAACTGAGTACAATGGTTCTGTGTTTGAAGAAGAAATTAAACACATTGGCGATCGATATCGGACTCGGCAATCGATTATTTCACGGGCTGGGGAACAGAAGATGATTGGCCAATATTTAGAAAAACGAATTCAGTAAAAACGTTGAGACGACGAGATTTTCTGTTTGGAACCAGTGCAATAGCTGTCAGTACTGCTTTAGCGGGGTGTCAATCTTCTGCGGCATTGACAGTGGAAGTATTGCAAAATTCTGTTCCACCTCAACTGCTGCGTCAATTCAGCCGGAATTTGACAAGGGGAATGGCACTCAATTTTATTCCCCAGCCTCAGTTAAAAAATCTGTTTGAATTGTTACAAAAGTGGCAACAAACCCGTCAAAATCAGGTGGATGAGTCTCCTCAAACTCAAGCAGATTTGGTGATGATTGGGGATTATTGGTTAACCCGGGCCATTCAACAACAGTTGATTCAACCCCTTCAGCCTCAATCTTTACAAAATTGGGATCTATTGCCTCAAAAATGGCAAAATTTAGTCAAGCGCAACGATAAAGGTCAACTCGATGCCAATGGATCGGTTTGGGCTGCGCCTTACCGCTGGGGTACGACTGTGCTGATTTATCGTAAGGATAAATTTAAGGCGTTGGGATGGACACCGGAAGATTGGCACGATTTGTGGCGAGATCAACTACGCGATCGCATTTCTTTATTGAATCAGCCTCGGGAAGTGATTGGTCTGACTTTAAAGAAACTGGGTCAATCTTACAATACAACAAATCTGAGTTCGGTTGAAGATTTATCATCTCAATTGCAACAATTGCATCAGAATGTCAAATTATATGATTCCAACACTTATCTCAAACCGCTAATTATCGGAGATACTTGGTTAGCAATGGGATGGTCTACTGATATTCCTAAGTCGCTTCAACGTCAGTATAAACTTGGGGTAGTTGTACCCGCTTCAGGAACAGCCCTTTGGACTGATTTATGGGTGAAACCTGCTTCGAGATCTCAACCACCAGAAGCGGATATCGCAGATCGGTGGATTGATTTTTGTTGGCAACCTGAAATTGCTCAACAGTTATCTTTGCTGACTGAAGCCACTTCTCCCATTGTAGCTGGATTAACTCCACAACAGCGTTTACCGGAGTGGAATAATCAGCCGGTATTGTTACCCAATATATCTATTTTAGACAACAGTGAATTTTTACTGCCTTTGCCAGAGGATACCCTAGAACAGTATCGCCAGTTATGGCAACAAATTCGTCTATTGTAGGGCTATATCGAATGTTTTCGATACTTGAGTTAGAATACTATAACTGTTTTGTCAAACGTCGGATTAGTTACATAAACGATTAGAATGAGTCTTTTTACCCCTGAGCAAGTTGCTAAACTTTCGGCTGAAATCGACACCCAATTGCAATTGATCCAGCAGTCAGGAGAAGCGCGGAGTAAACAAGAGCCGTTTTTGGCAGCAGCCGAGACGATAGAATATGCTCAACTGAGGCAGCAACGTCAGACCATCGAGCAAGTCACTGAGCAAGATCCAGATGATTTTCTCACGCTTTTTGCTCAGCAAGCCCGTCATGAGTTGTGTGAAGCAGATGGCTTACTCTACAAACAATGGAACAAATGGTCAGATCTCACCAACGATGATGTAGTTAAACGATTCAGTGAAATTTTAGTCGTGATGGGATTTACAGCAGCCCCTCTAGAACTATTAGTGGTATCTGTAGGGGTGATTGTTTTGCGCTTAGGGGTGAAGACATTTTGTCAGAAGTATTCACAATCACCATAAATTTATTGCACAGCCATGGTCACTACCATCTCAGAGGAATTTGGTTTGTTTATCTTTGTAGTTAGGGGTGCAGTTCATTATGTTGATGTTGTTCAGTCTCAACTTAATTAACACTAAATTAACCCCATGGAACTGAATCTCCAATTTCCTGAAATTGATCGAGTTGCGATCAAATTTGATGAGGATGGTCGGGATGAAAGTATCGAGTTTGTCTCTCCTGTTGAAGAAGCCGACCTAAAAGATATTCAATGGTATCTGGAAACCTACGCCACCCTTTACACTGCTGATGTTGACGATACTCGTGCTAAAGGAATTGAAGCAAAATTAAAAGATTGGGGCATCGCACTATTTGAGGCGGTATTCAAAACCCGCGCGCGCGGGCGCATTTTCAACGATTTTCAGGAAGACGAGGAAGAAGGCAAACTTTTAACCATTAGCGCCAAACATCCTGCCATTCTCTCCCTACCTTGGGAATTATTGGGCGACCCCGAAGGAACTTTTCTGGTGCATGACAATCCTCGAATTTCTGTGCGACGACGCTTTATCAAAACAGGAGGTGGTCGCAGACCCTTCAAAGTTCAGCCCAAGGAATCCCTGCGGTTACTGTTTGTTATCAGTCGTCCAAGTGATGCCGGATTCATCAATCCTCGTTTAGAGGCACAGGCGGTGATGGATGCCATTCTACAGGAAGCAGTGGGACGAATTGAGGTCGAATTTCTGCGACCAGCTACCCTGGATGCCCTGGTGGAACGGCTAGAGGATGACCGTTTGCCTGCTGTCGATATAATTCACTTTGATGGTCATGGGGCGTTTGATACTGATGGTCGCTTGCACGAACGGGCAAAATTAACTAATCCCGGCTTAACCAAAGATGGCGAAGTCGGCGGAGGCGGGATCAATACGGGCTATCTTGTGTTTGAAGATCAGGAAGGAAAGTCAGCCCCGATCACTGCCGAAACCCTGGGAGATATGCTGAACCGTCAAAAGGTGGGCTTGATGGTGTTATCTGCCTGTCAGTCGGCGACAGTCGCTGGAGAGGATGCTCTGGGCAGTGTAGCTGCTAGACTTAACCATGCTGGAATTCCCTCAGTGCTAGCCATGTCCTATTCGGTGCTGGTCACTACGTCGCGACAATTATTTGCTAAGTTCTATCAACGCTTGGCGCGGGGAGAAGCAATAGGAACCGCCCTGGACAGCGCCCGTCGAGATTTATATCTGAACAAAGAACGGGGAGAACGGCAACGGGGTCAGGAACGCATCATCCTAAAATTGCAGGATTGGTTTTTACCCGCCCTCTATCAGGCTGGAAAGGATACGCCCCTGTTAACGCGAACACGAACTCCAACACCACAACCTCAACCTCAACCTCACAATTTACCGCCTTTGAAAGAAGCCGGATTCTTTGGGCGCAGTCGAGAACTCTGGTGGATTGAACGAGCTTTTATCCAGGGAACCCGCCGCATCAGCATTTCTGGGTTTGGGGGACAGGGCAAAACCACCCTAGCGATTGAAGCTGCCTACTGGCTCTGTCGGACAGGACTGTTTGAACGAGCCTGTTTTATGAGCTATTCAAATTATTCAGGTGCAGATCCAGTGGGGTACTTTCTAAGAAACGTGTTGAAGGATATAACTGGTCAAAACTGTTTTGATATTGAAACCGCGACTCAAGCGATAGCTGCCCAACCCACTCTAATCATTCTAGACAATCTGGAAACCCTGCAACCCAGAGCTATCCAACATTTGCTCACCGTTGCCAAAACCTGCTCAGAAACGGGGAAGACCCGCCTGTTGCTTACCAGTCGTACCCCCGACTTCAACCATCCTGACTATGCTACTGCTGGCAGCCTCAAACATCTCTCCCTGCCCCTCAAAGGTCTGGGAACTGAAAAATATCCCGACGATGCGATCGCCTATTTCCAACAGTTAATGAAACTGCCCCCTGCTCCCCAACTGCCACAGCCAAAGCGCAACACCCTGGTGAATCTGTTTAAATTAGTAAACTTCCATCCTCTCTCGATTCAACTGCTGGCTCACAAACTCAAAACCCGCCGCCCTGCTGAACTGGGACAACGGCTAGAAGCGCTCATCAGTCAAACGGATAATCCGCTAATCGCTTCCCTCAATCTATCTCTGGAACGGTTGGATGCAGAGGCTCAAAAGCTGTTGCCGCGCCTGGGAGTATTTCAAGGGGGAGCAATGGAGGATATATTGTTGATAGTCACTGAATTTTCAGAGCATCAGTGGCATAACCTACGACAAGTTCTAGAAATCACAGGCTTAATCCAAGCTGAATCCTTATTAGGTGTAAAGGTTCCCTACATCAAATTCCATCCAATCCTAGCCCCCGTACTGTGGGAAAAACTTACTAAGACACCTCAATCCAACTCAACTAGCTCCCTAAATCCCCCAAATTTAGGGGACTTTGAGTCTGGTTCCCCCCAGAATTGGAGGACTAGGGGGGCAGCAAGCGACTCTACAGAACTCGTAGAAACCCTAATTGACCGCTACTGCAAACGTTACTACCAACTCGCTGAATATCTCTACGACGAAGACATCAAGAATCCTCAGCCAGTAAGATTGGTTGCCCTACAAGAACTCCCAAACCTGCTCTCTGCCGTGCGGCGATCCTTAGCCGCAGCAACCGACTATGGCGTAAAGTTTGTGACTTTCATTAACCTATTTCTCTATGTTTTCAGACTACAAGCAGATATGGCTCAACTTACCCACCAAGCCGAACAACTGGCTCAACCGGGATCAGAGAACTGGTTTCTTGCTCAGAGTAACAAAGGGGAACAACTCTGGAATGCAGGTTGCTACACCGAGGCACAACAGGTATTTGAAAAGATTCTGGCAGAATTGGGAACTGAATCCAGTGAGAAGCGTTGTCTTACATTAGCCAGACTGGGACGATGTTTTGGATCTCAGGGACAGGCTAACCTGGCAATTAACTGCTATCAACAGGGGCTAGCTGTAACACAACAGTTAAAACTCTCTAACCAAATTAAGAGCATAATGGGAACTTTACAAGCAGATCTGACAAATGTATTGATGAATCAAGGAAAGTTTGAGGCAGCTAGCAATGCCTGTAAAGCCTCGCTGACAATTGACAAAGAACTGAGCAATGTACGAGGAGAAGCGATTGTGAATATTCAATTGGGAATCCTAGAACTATCTCAGGACAATCTAGCCGCTGTCGAGAAAAGGTATCAAGCCGCCTTGAAAATTTTCCAGGAACTGAATGAACCTACCTCAGAAGCAAATGTTTGGTATAACTTAGGCAACCTCTACCAGCAAGCCCAGCAATGGCAAGCTGCAGAGCTTGCTTACCGTCAGGCTGCTCAAATTGAAGAAAGCCAGGGGAATCTGGCAGGGGCAGCAAATACATGGGGTCAGTTAGCATTGACGAATGAGGATGCAGGCAAACTAGAGACAGCAGAAGGCTTGTATCGTAAGGCGATCGCAGGTTCTAAAGAAGCTCGAAACCCAGTCGATGAGGCTAGAGCACTCAATAACCTAGCTAGCTTCCTACACACCCAACCCAATTGCCTGACTGAAGCCCAGCAGTTAGCTGAGACAGCCCTGGTGATGAAACAAACCCTTGATCCATCTGTGGCTGAGCTTTGGACTACTTACGGACTTTTGGGAGCAATCGCCGAGAAACAGGGAGACATCAACCCGGCACGGGACTATCGTCGTCAGGCAAGGGAAGCCAAAGCCGCCTATGCTGGAACCCTATATGAGTTAAAGCAACATGCTGAGTTGATTGTGGATGTTTTGACACTCCACGGGATTTATCCACGTGGATTCTAAAGGAAGTTTCAAGCAGGGGATCAATCCACCTGCCTAAACAACTCCGACGTTAAGGGACTGCCATAGACCCCGCCCTCTAAATCGTCTGC
>CAYNXM010000233.1:0-4684 GCA_964401105.1 uncultured Lyngbya sp.
ATCGATCAACACGTTAGAGAAGGTAAAAAACCGTTTCAGGCAGCGTTGGATGCTTCTGAAGAAATTGGCTTAGCAATTGTTGCGACAACGGCTACTATTGTGGCTGTATTTATACCTGTGGCATTCATGGGAGGAATTCCCGGTCAATTCTTTCAACCCTTTGGGGTTACAGTTGCGGCTTCGACGATGTTTTCTACGTTGGTGGCTTGTACAATGACACCGATGTTGGGGGCGCGTTTATTAAAAGTTAAGCCTCAAGATCAATCTAAAAAATCTCGTTTTGCGGCTGGATTAAGTCCTTCTAAACCTGAGGCGCGAATTCGTCCTTATCGCGGTTTATTAACTTGGGCATTACGCCATAAAATTATTACATTATTGTTAGCCGTTGCCTTCTTTATTGGCAGTTTGCAACTCGTTCCTTTAATTCCAAAAGGATTATTTAGTAGCAACGATACAGGTTTAAGTACAGTATTATTGGAATTACCCCCCGGTTCAACTTTACAAGAAATGGATGAAATAGCCCAACAAGCTGCAAATTTAACCGGAGAACATATTGCAGTTGATAATGCTTTAGCTGTTATTGGCGGTAATGGGAATTCAGAAGTGAATAAAGGATCACTTTATGTAAATTTATTACCTCAGGATCAAAGAGAGATTTCGCAGCAACAATTTGAACAACAAATGCGGGTTCAATTTGAACAAGTTCCGGGGGCAAGAATTGGATTTCAAGCCGACGGTGGCGGGGGTAGTAATAAGGATTTAACGATTGTTTTAAATAGTGAAAATCCAGAGGCTTTACAGCAAACTGCATTAGCACTTGAACGGCAAATGCGAGAAATTCCAGGGTTAGTTGAAGTCAATTCTAGCGCCAGTTTAGTCAAGCCAGAATTGTTAATTAAACCTGACCCGAAACGGGCGGGAGATTTAGGGGTTTCGGTGCAAGCCATTGCCCGTACAGCGCGATTAGCGACATTAGGAGATAATGAATCTAACTTGGCTAAATTTGACTTGGCTGACCGACAAATTCCAATTCGAGTACAACTAGCTGAACAATTTCGTAATGATTTTGATGCCATTCGTAACTTACAAATTCCCAGCCAAACCGGTCAACTAGTGCCGTTATCCGCAGTGGCAGAGATTACATTAGGCAGCGGCCCTGCAACCATTGAACGGTTCGATCGGGCAAGAAAAGTATCCATTGAAGCCAATTTACAAGGATTATCTTTAGGACAGGCTTTAGATAAAGTTAGTGCCCTGCCAGCAATGAATCCTTTACCGGCGGATGTGCGTCAACAGTCCGATGGAAATGCTGATATTATGATTGAAGTCTTTACCCGCTTCTTGACGGCTTTAGGATTAGCCGTTTTGGGAATTTATGCCATTTTAGTATTGTTGTACAATAACTTTATTATTCCCTTAACCATTTTGATGGCATTACCGTTATCGTTGGGGGGTGCATTATTAGCGTTGCTGCTGAGTCAAAAAGAATTAGGGTTATTTGCCTTAATTGGAATTGTATTATTAATGGGATTAGTCACGAAAAATGCAATTCTATTAGTAGATGCTTCCCTCAGTAACGAAAAAGCAGGAATGCCGCAATTTCACTCGGTTGTCAATGCTGGAGTATCTCGTTTACGACCAATTTTGATGACAACATTATCCACCATTGCCGGAATGACACCCATTGCTTTAGAATTAGGGGCAGGGGCACAAACTCGTAGTCCGATGGCGATCGCAGTGATTGGCGGCATGACCACATCTACCCTGTTAACCTTAATTGTAGTGCCGGTTTGGTTTACTTATGTTGATAGCTTCCAATACGCTTTAAGACACGGTTTCCGCCGCAAAAAACGTCCCTCGAATCAAGAATCTGCTAATCCTCAATTACCCATTTCTTAATTCAAATCACCTGTCATACCGAAACTCGCCTCCGGTATAGTGAAAATTAATTACCCGCTATGGCTGAGGCTATAACGGGTTAATCAGACGATTCAACAATTAGATTAGATCAGTTTGACTAAGCGCAGAGTAAACATAATCCCTGCTGCTACAGCTAAAGCACCGACATAAATTCCGACATAAGCGATCGCTGCGGTTGCACTCATCAATAATTCTCCATTAAATATATTCTTATAGTTAGTAAAAGTATAGTCAAATATGGACAGACTGAATCTCATTCCAGAAATTCCCTTCACTTTTACTTCGAGAGATTAATTCTCCTTGGGTGAACTACGCACCTCTCTATCCCATAGCCCTCAGGCATTTGGGAATGCTTTTTTTCGCCCTCTTTTTTTGATAATCTCCCTGACTCAATTTCTGCTTGGTCATAAAACAGAGGCTTGGACGTAGGTTCTAATGTGACTAGAGGTAGCGTGTCAGTCCAGGAATTTCACCCTATTGAACTCAGATCAACGACTCTTGAGGCTTGATAGGCTTGATTAATTATTTGGATTATAGCAAACATTGTTCTCAATCTCAACTTTTTTCTAGATGTAATCATCTACCTAGTTTTCTGTTGACAGAAAACTAGATCTGACTAGATCTGACTAGATTTGCGTATAATGTTTGTGATACTATTGAACCACGCCTTGAGATAGAATTACAGCACCAAGGATCAGTTCAACGAAGGAGACACCATGCAGGCTGTGATTCGGGTTGATTTAGGACAGAAGTCTTATGAAGTGGCGATCGCCTCTAACAATCTCGATCAATTGGGAGCGTTAATGGTTCCCCTCAAACTGGGTGAGAAAGTGTTATTGGTGTCTAACCCAGAAATTTTTCAGCATTATGGAGATCGGGCGGTGGCTGCCCTAGAGTCAGCCGGATTTAAAGTGGCTTGCTGTGCCCTACCCGCAGGAGAACCCTATAAAACCCTCAAAACCCTTCAAATTATATATGATACTGCTCTAGAACATCGTTTAGAACGCTCTTCAACCATGGTGGCACTTGGGGGGGGTATTGTTGGGGATATGACCGGATTTGCGGCCGCTACATGGCTGCGAGGAATTCAGGTGGTGCAGGTGCCGACCTCATTACTGGCGATGGTGGATGCATCCATTGGGGGTAAAACGGGAGTTAATCATCCTCAGGGAAAGAATTTAATTGGGGCATTTCATCAACCGAAGTTAGTAGCGATCGATCCGAGTGTGTTAGAAACATTACCAGAACGGGAATTTCGGGCAGGAATGGCTGAAGTGATTAAGTATGGGGTGATTTGGGATCGGGAACTATTTAATCAACTTGAACAGTCTCAAGGCTTACACCAGATGGCGGCAGTGGATCAAAGTTTGTTACAAACTTTATTAGAACGTTCTTGTCAGGCGAAAGCGGAAGTGGTGAGTCAAGATGAACAAGAAGGCGGATTACGCGCTATTTTAAATTATGGTCACACCATTGGTCATGCGGTGGAGAGTTTAACCGGATATACTACTGTTTTACATGGGGAAGCGGTTGCCATTGGTATGATTGCAGCCAGCCGCATTGCTGTAGCATTAGGAATGTGGGATACTGAGTGCGATCGCCGTCAGTTAGCCTTAATTGAAAAAGCTGGGTTACCTACAACCTTACCAACAGGATTAGATATTGAGCAGATTTTAACAGCCCTACAAACAGATAAAAAAGTGAAAGCTGGAAAGGTGCGGTTTGTCTTACCGACAGATATTGGCACAGTGACTGTTACGGATAAAGTTCCTCAGGATATTATCCGGCAAGTCTTGCAGCAGTTATAACTCTGTTTTCTGTATAGAACCGCTTAGCGGATCTGTGTTGAAATGTTTATTGGGCGATCGCCCAAACATTTTTAATGAGTATAGGGGAGATTGAATTTTTTGTATAGCGCTACGCGCTCTTGCAACAGGGGACGGGAAACGGGGAACAGCAGACTGTGAAAGAGTTTCAATATTTAACAATCTCCTAACTAATATCAAATCCGGATAAATTTTTCATCATAAAAGTCTACCTCAGCATCTACAGAGATTTTTTGAGCCCACTCCTTACTCCTTACTTCCGTACAGACGTGACCTGGTTCGTCACGACAGTCGTGACGTTGCATGCAACGTCTCTACTTACTCTCCACTAAGCACGCATACCTATTAAGTATTCAACCGGATTTGATATAATTTGCGTAGTGCTATTTTCCTATCTGAAACTCCCTTATAATGCATAGAATCAAATATTTGTCAAGTTTTCCCGCAAAGTTTGATTGAGGATCGGGTAAAATTCATTCATTTGCAATAATGAGATCGGGTAAACTTTTCAGGGTATTCTACGATTTTTCTGGGTTTGAGGACAATAGAATTTGATGTTGCCATACACCCCCGTGGATTATTAGAATATCATAAAGTCTGAAACTCGGAAAGTTGGCTAGCGCCAAACATTTTCCTTAACGCAATCCCGTTGCTTATTAGAAATTATTCTCAGTCAAAAATCATCGAAATTTGAGCTATTGATAGAGATTTTAAATTTAAAATACAAATATGATAATTTCAGATTATTTAAATTCCATGAGTCAGGCATTCCTATTTCTTATTACTATATATGATTGAAATTAGTGATGTTCAAAAATATCTTTAAATTGTAATAAATCTAAGGTTACAATTGTTGGTAAACAGTCAAAGCATTGTTGAGCCAATTCTAATCGTTCTTCTCGTTCTAACATCATCACTAATTTTTGTTGTACATTAAT
>CAYNXM010000234.1:0-11283 GCA_964401105.1 uncultured Lyngbya sp.
ACCTGCCCAGCAAGGATTTAATTTAAATAAACAGGAAGTTGACTCTGCTGAGACGGAGGAAGATGAGGAAAACTGGGTAGATGGCGAACCTCCCAATTATGAAACAGAACAAACTCCTAAAACAGAGTCTTGGTCGGGTTCAGTGTATTCTTATGGTTATCGGGATACAGGGGAAGGGGAATCTGGAGTGGGTCAAAGTGAGTCTGTTTATGATGCTGATTATCGCGTAATTGTACCCCCGCCTAATACGCAAATTCAGTCGGATGATGATGAGGAAGACTGGGAGGAGGAAGACTGGAAAGAGGATGAACCAGAAAACGGCCCAGATCTAAGAAAATCATAACTTAAATTGTAGTGATAGAAGATATTGCCACTATTAACCCCCCTCTGTCCCCCCTTAACAAGGGGGGAGGAAGACTATAAGAGACTATAAGGTCAGTGGAATATTATAGAGAAATGGTATTACAGAGGGGCTGCTAAAACCTGGGTCCAATAATGGTTATAGTTGATGTTTCCTATATCGTTTTCTAGGAAAAAATAACCCACACCAATTTCAGTGAAATCGGGGTTTAATAAATTTTCCCCGTGTGGTGGGCTGTCCCCCCTTTACAAGGGGGATGTAGGGGGGTGGAGAGGAAGATTACAGAGGGGCTGCTAAAACCTGGGTCCAATAATGGTTATAGTTGATGTTTCCTATATCGTTTTCTAGGAAAAAATAACCCACACCAATTTCAGTGAAATCGGGGTTTAATAAATTTTCCCGGTGTCCGTCACTATTAATCCAACCCTCCACCACATCCTCTGGGGCAGAATAACCCGCAGCAATATTTTCTCCTGTCGTGAAGAAATCATAACCTGTAGCATCTACGCGATCGCCTATATTAGATCCATTAATTCCAGTGTGGCTAAAGAAGTCTTCAATTGCCATATTTTGGCTATGGGTTTGGGCGGCTGTTGCTAACTGGGGATCAAAACTGAGGGCATTTAAACCATTATCCTGTCGGAATTGATTGGTGAGTTGAATCACTTCATTAATTAAAGAGTTAACGGTTGATTCGGTTTGACTGCCCCCCACAACAACGCCACCATTATCAAAATCATCACTTGTAATGGCTGAAGCTTCAATACCTGCTAAAGTGACAATTTCTTCCCCGGTCAGGGTTAAACTAATAGTCGTTTGGTTATTACCAATATCCTGAATGGTGACCTGATTAATACCGTCAGGGAGTCGTAATAAATCAATCCCATCTTCAAAGTCAGTAATCACATCTCGATCATTGCTGGAGGTGCCTAAACCAAACACATCTACACCCCCACCCCCTGTCAGAATATCGTTACCTAAGTCACCATAAACGGTATCGTTCCCTTCTCCCCCAACCACGAGGTCATTGTCACGACCCCCATACAATTGATCGTCCCCTATTCCTCCTTGTAGGGTATCTTCTCCTAAATTGCCATAGAGAAAATCATTACCGGCTTCTCCATCAAGAAAATCCCCCTGTTTTCCGCCAAATACTGTATCATTTCCGCCACCAGCCAATACAGAGTCTGAGTCAGTATTGGTTAAAATGAGTTCACTATCGCTTGATCCTTGTACGGTGTCGTTTCCCCCGACTGTTAATACCCCTAAGGGAAAGCCGGAAAGTTGTCCAGGAGATAAAATCACTGATTCTGGGCTATTGTCTCCAAGCCAAAAGCCGAATTCTGTATCAGGTACGAGTACCATATTGTAAATTGTCCTCCTTTCTGGAATTATCAGATGACCCTATCAAACTATTTCAAAATTTAGTCCGATCATTCCGCAAAATGGTTTACAAAAAGCTGTTCTAATTTTCAAATCCTATATTTAAATCCCTCGATTCCCTCAGAATAGCTGATGTTTTTTTGAGTTGGGAATAGGAAAAAGAGAATCATCGAATATTTTGATGTATATCCTGTCGTTCAATATTGTGAAGCACGAAAGCAAAAACTTGATTCTCTCTATTTTCATGCTTCAAGTATATTTTGATTCATCAGGAAGATGAGTGTAATTTTAATTAGTTAATGGTATAGCTTTATAACGACTATTTGTTCATCTGTTTAATAACTGATGCAGTAATTGAATCAAATTAAGGGAATTGCTGATCTCGAACCTCCTGACAAAATTGTTGGACTGCATCCCTAATCGTTTCTTGTAAATTGGCATAGGTTTTAACAAAAGGCGGCTGCCAAGCTGAAAGTCCTAATAAATCTGTTGTGACTAACACTTGACCATCACAATCAGATCCCGCCCCAATACCAATCGTGGGAATAGTTAATTTTTGAGAAATTTGTTGAGCCAGTTTTGCGGGGATATGTTCTAATACAATAGCAAAGGCTCCGGCTTGTTGTAAGGCGATCGCTTCGGTTAAAATTCTTTCAGCAGTGGCTGTGGTTTTTCCTTGTTGACGAAACCCCCCTAATTGATGCACCGATTGAGGGGTTAACCCGACATGACCCATAACTGGAATTCCGACTTGAGTTAAGGTTAAAACCGTTTGTGCCATTTGGGGATATCCCCCTTCTAATTTAACGGCTTGTGCCCCGGTTTCTTTCAACACTCGTCCGGCAGATTGAATCGCTTGTTGTACACTTTCTTGATAAGTTAAAAACGGTAAATCGACCACCACTAACGCCTGTTTTACTCCCCGACAAACTGCTTTAGCATGATGAATCATTTCGTCTAACGTTAAAGGGAGCGTGGTAGAATATCCTAACCCGACCATTCCTAAAGAATCGCCTACTAGAATTACATCTACTCCTGCTTGATCTAATAGTTGGGCGATCGCATATTCATAAGCGGTTAAGACTGTAATGGGGCGTTGTTGCTGTTTCCATTGAATTAATTGTTGAGTGGTGACTGCCATTTCTATTCATCCTTTAATTATTATTAGGTTTGTCATGGATTATTTTTAGGCAATAGGATGTTGTGATAGAGTAATAAGTAAGTAGAGACGTTCCATGCAACGTCTCTACGGGAGTAACTCGTCATTGAGTTGAGGTTTCGGAATTGTTTGCCGAAATCCCAGTATCTGATTATACTCAAAGGTTTATACTTCTTACTTCTTACTTCTTACTCCTTACTTCTTACTTCTTACTTCTTACTCCTTACTTCTTACTTCTTACTTCTTACTCCTTACTCCTTACTCCTTACTTGGTGAATAGAGGATTAAGATTAGATTATTTTCTAATTTAACCCACCTGGTTAACGCCATCCTAAACTCCGCAACACTGGAATAATGAAATAGTGACTCACCCCCAGCCACAAGCCCGTTATGCCCCCCAAAAGACCAATAAACCCTAAATTCCACCAAAACTCTTGCCAGTCGGGTCTGATGCCGACAATCGGGAAAGTTAATAACTCCTGAGGAATCAGTTGATAATGACTCAATAAATTAAATAAACAAACTGTACCCACTCCGGCTACCCCAACATAGATACTTTTATGACTGACAAGGCCTAAACCTAAAGTTAAGAATGCCACAGCCAGTCCAGGACAGAGGGCTGTTAACCCGCCCACATCTCCCCAGAGAGGAATTAAATTCAGGGGTTTTGCCAGTTGCCAACTTAAACTGCCTAGGAGATATCCCACCATTCCCATGACTGCTGCGGGTCCATAGCGTCGATCTTGATTAAACCCACCCGCATCCGTTAACCCCACGGCTGTGCCTATCCCAGCCAGTCCTAAGACTAGCAATTCTGCCCCTAATTTCATGCCTAACCCCGGAAACCAGATAGGGAGTTGCCCAGCAAACCAATTGGCTAAAATATCCCCAACCGGTGTCCAATAAGCCAAAATCAATCCTATTACCCCACCAGTAATGCCTCCTAACCCCCCCAGTAAGCTTTCCCACAAGGTGGTAAATGTGGCCCCGCATAAATACAGAGTCAAGCTTCCTATGGCTTCTAAGCCCTGCATTAACCCCCGATCTAATAAAATTAAGCTGGTTTTCACCCCATCAATACAACGGTCTGTAAACGACATCTGCCGCCGGGGATAGCGTTTAAACCGGGCAACACGAAATAGGGCAGTTTGAATTTCTGTTGCAGTTTGGGGCCGTAGACATTTATCGGTTTGCACCATAGCATCTAAAATATCACCTAAGCCACGACTAACGGTGGTATGATCTTGCCAATTCAGTTCAGCGGTGAGTGGATCTTCTAAATCTGCGGGAAACTGTCCGGTGAGGAGATGAATGGCTGTGCGTCCTAAAGCATAAAAGTCTGCCGCCGGGCCGACGGCTGCCCCAATAATTTGTTCAGGGGGACTGTAACCTGGAGAGACTAAACGAGTGGTACTTCTGG
The DNA here is from genome assembly GCA_964401105.1 of uncultured Lyngbya sp. GTDB lineage: Bacteria > Cyanobacteriota > Cyanobacteriia > Cyanobacteriales > Microcoleaceae > JAAURB01. The sequence continues at coordinate 4,324 of CAYNXM010000234.1, forward strand.
GAGTGACTTCGCGACCGCCATGGGGTAATAAACCCATTTGTTTCGCCCCGCCAAAATCAATCATCACCAGTTGGGTGTGTTGAATTTGATCCGTATTCAGGGGAAATTGTGGCGTTAATCGTAACATTAGATTAGACGGTTTTAAGTCGCGATGAATAATTTGATGATTGTGTAATTCTTTTAAAATTTCTAAGGCTTGATGCAGCCAACTCATCACCCACGCTTCCGGACAACCTTGGGGATGTTGATCGAGTATTTCTTGTAAAGTAGGGCCGTGAATTTTTTCCATCACTAAACAAGGCAGGGGTGAAGTGGTGGCATCCCGTTTAGTCAGGACAAAGTAACCATTCGGTTCAACTCGCGGCACCCCAGGATGGCGGAGTTGGGCGAGGACTTGGGCTTCCTGTTCAAATAATTCTAAGGCTTTTGGGGAGGGTTCAACCAGGACTTTCAATACTTTTTCAGTATGAGATTTCAGATCCCAAACGGTATATAGAGTAGAAAATCCCCCTGTTCCTAAACATTTTAAGGGAATATAGCGACGGTTGAGTTGAATGGGTGCCCCACAACTTTGACAAAACTTATTTCCCCAAGGTTGACCGGCTGGTTTGGGACAATTGGGGTTAATACAATGAACTGTGGGGGAAACAGGAGGCTGCACAATCAGTATTTTAGGATCAATTGATCGGCAATGGATTATTTTAGTTTAGTGTAGATTTGGTGTTGTAGGGGATAGGCAATTAGGCAATTAGGCAATTAGGCAATTAGGCAATAGGCAATTAGGCAATAGGCAATTAGGCAATAGGCAATTAGGCAATTAGGCAATTAGGCAATTAGGCAATAGGGGATAGGGGGTCAAGATGGATAATGTAAACTTTTGAATGCGTCAGTTGTATTCACCCAAGCTGTTACCCCACAAACCACTCACAACAAATCAGTAATATCAGTAATAATCAATAACTTACAATATCTTTTCCAGTCCATAAATTAAGGTTTTCAATTCCAGGACTTTGCGAATGGATAATAGGACTCCTGGCATAAAACTGGAGCGATCTGTGGTATCATGACGCAAGGTATAAAGTTGACCAGATGCACCAAATAGGACTTCTTGATGGGCAATTAAACCGGGTAAGCGAACACTATGAATTCGGATTTGTTCATCTGCGTTTGCCCCTCTTGCCCCTGAGATATTTTCGGTTTCTTCAACACTAGCCGGATTATAACTTTTTCCCATCTCGGCTAACATTTGGGCTGTTTTAATTGCAGTCCCACTGGGGGCATCGGCTTTTTGATTATGATGTAATTCAATAATTTCAACATGATCGAAATGTTTAGAAGCCGTTACTGCTGCTTGTTGTAATAATACCATCCCAATAGAAAAATTAGGAATAATCAAGCAACCAATACTGGCTTTTTCAGCAAATTCTGCTAAGTCTTGAATTTGTTGGGCGCTTAACCCGGTTGTCCCCACTACTGGCCGGACTCCGTAGGCGATCGCGGATCGAATATTATCATAAATCGAATCTGGATGAGTAAAGTCTACCATAACGGGGGGCTGTTTTTCCTGAGCCGCCATCACTAAGGTTCCTTCTCGGTCGGAAGTGATGGGCACTTCTAAGGCTGCAATACCTGCTAATTCCCCCGCATCCCTATCTAAACAGTCGGGGTTACGATCTATTGCCCCGAGTAAGGTCATATCCGGGGAGTTGGCGATCGCTTTAACCACCTCACGACCCATTTTACCTCCTGCGCCATTTACAATCACTGGTATGGGTTGATTTGCCATAACTCAATTCTGCACTCCCTTGTATGTCTCTAAACTTTTTACCATAACTTGGATTAGTATTTTAATTTTGACCACCAACTGACCCTCTCACAAAGATATCAAATAGGTTCTATCAGTCAGGCTTCAACTTTAACACCTCTCCAAAAGGCAATATAACCGGCAACCTTTTCGGCAGCGGATTTAGGTGTGGGATAACACCAAGCCGCATCTTTATTCACTTGTCCATCGACAACGATATTATAATAATTTGCCACCCCTTTCCAACCACAGGTCGTCTGGGTACTACTCTCTTGAAAATATTCTTTATTGATGGCATCAGGAGGAAAATATTGATTTCCTTCCACCACTTCACACCGATCGCTTTCGGCTAAAGTTACTCCATTCCAAGTTGCTTTTGGCATCTTCCGGCTTCCTGATCAACTAACGTTTCGTTGTTGATTTTACCATTTTTATTCAGAGGAATGACAATTGACCAAAATCTCTGCCAGTTGACAAAAGCCATCCACTTCTGATTGAGTCGCGATCAACGTGGGTTGATGGGTTAACTGTTCAGTATATTTCAACAAATTCGCCACGCCAACCGACTGAGGAAATAAAGTTTGATCGAATAAACTTTCATCGTTGGGACTATCCCCCACTGTGATAATTTGCTGCGGGGAAAAATGAGGAAAATAGTCTGATAAAACCTGTTTTAAGCCTGTTGCTTTTTCTTGAAATTGAGGTTTAATATGACATTGAACCGTACTATAGGTAAAACCCCAGCCTTGAGCTTGACAGCGTTGGGCTAATATTTGAATCGTGTCTAAATCCAATCCTTCCACATCAAATGTCCAATCAGTCAGACGAAACAGATTATCCGTTGCTGAGCGTAAATGCGGAAAATCCACTGTTAAAGACTGAAACATTTTCGCCAAATTTTGACGGTGTTGATTTGTATCTGGAATTGGGGTAATAAACTGCGGTTGAGACTGATTTTTACAATAAAAAATACCACCATTTTCAGCAATGGCACCTTGAACAGGCAGATAAGTATTTAAGGCTTGTACCCATCCAGCCGAACGTCCTGTAATTAAAATAACATCAATTCCGACTTCAGTCAGTTGATTGATCGCCTGAATTAATTTCGGGGTAAATTTCTCAGCTTGAGTTAAAGTGCCGTCTACATCAGTAGCAATTAAGCGAATTTGAGACCAACAGGAATGAGTAATTGTAGTGTTAATTGGTGTTAAAGCCATCATTATCACTTCAAATTATTGACTACTTTTGAGCTACTTTTGACCAATTTTTTTCTGTTTGTTCAACCACGTAAGCGGCTACCGTCTCAATTTCTGCTGGGTTCAAATAGCCTTTGAAGGATGGCATGGCATTTTTTCCATGGGTAATTTGAGCAACCACTGCCGCTTCAGCATTTTGATTAAATCCTTTTAAATATTTCGCTAACGCCTCTTTTTTCAAAGTTTTGTAGGCTACAATAACATTCCTGCCGCTACTATGACAAACCGCACAATTAGCTTTAAAAATTTCAGCTCCTTTTCCTGGGTTGACGGCTAATGTAGGAGAAGAAATAATCAGAGTAAATAATAAAAAAACTGATAAAAATGGCTTCAATGAATTTCTCCTATTTTAACTTGAGAGTAAATTAAGCGAACGAATCACAAGACCCTCAATTCTAAATTATCACTCTTGAGAGCATAAACCTCTCTTCAATAGAAGAATGTCTCATGCTTTGATCTTCGACAGATATTAAACAGTTGACAGCCTTCTCTCAAAGAGAGGAATATTTTACAACAGTGACGCTAACTTAAAAGACGTAACCCTCTGGAGCGCGTGTGCATTCCTTGGGGTTCGCGAAAATCACCCCCAGCCTGCCAAGAGTGGAGACGGGGGTCGTAGCGCTATTTAATAACCACTTTACCAGCCATGCCTGCACCCTGGTGAGGTGAGCAGTAGAAGTCATACTTTCCAGGATCAATATCGCTGGGGATATCAACTGCATAAGTTTCACCGGGCTTATAGAGTAGGTTAGCGTTTGCCATACCCGCAGATTTTAACGGTTCTTGCTTGAATACTACGTTGTGAGGAGCTAGTTTATTATTGACAAATTTAATGGTATCGCCGGGTTGAGCGACAACCGTTTTGGGTTCAAAGGCTAACTGGAAGCCATCAGTTCCCATTTTAACTTCGTAGGTTTCAGCAGCAGCAGGAGCGGCATTAAACACTAAGCTGCTAGCCACCAATAAAGCAATAGAAATCCCGAGAACAATTCGTTTGGATAAAGACCGGATAAAATTCATAGTTTCCTCTTAGATGTCCAATTTAATTACACTTTTGCTAAGCTCAACCTGCCTGATTTCAAAGCGTTAGCATCCTTGAGGAGCACATAGAGAACGCCAACAATGCTAACTGCACAGACGAAAACGACAAGCTGTCAAACATCTTAACAAGCAATGGGATCATCCAGCAAGAAATCAATCCCATCACAGCAGGAATTAAGCTGTTTGCCGAACCCATCACCGATGACAAATCACTGATAATACTTTGAGACATCTTCGCCGCAGTCATCTGCCAGATAAGATAATGCTCGGAAACGCAACCCGACAAGCTGTTCATACAAGGGATTAATTTGGCACATGGGGGGAATATGCACAATTTTGCGGCCAAACAATTTGACATCTCGTTCAAAAGGACATTGAGACGGGATCATTTTACACACAAAACGAGCAACTTTTGGGTCATGAACTTCCCAGTCATCGAGCCAATGCTTAACGGGTGAGAGGACATCAGGGGACTGCTTTTGGTGGGGTTGAGAGATATCAGAAGTCTGAGGGTCTGGAGTCTCTGTGAAATCCTCTATGGTGTGTCGCAGGGAGTCTAACGCTTCTATTTTCAACTCCATCGCTTCACAAAACTGATGCAGTAATTCATCCTCATCGGCGGAATAAACCCCATCAGCCAATGCAACCATGACAGCGGTTCTTAAGAAATTTTCTGCGGTGTTACTTTGCTTGCCGAGGACTGTTGCCAATTCTTCTGGAGAAATGGGTTCGAGGGCAGAAACATCTTGTTCAGTTTCCAGTTCTTCATGGGTGAGGGCGGTAATTAACTCTTGTTCCTGTGGGTCAAAGTGGCCATCAGCCCAAGCTAAAGCCAGTAACCCTCGCAGCCAAGCAGTGGTTTGTTCAGGTGTATAGGGGGTTTGAGTCATCTGAGTCATAATTTTTGATTCTATTTACAATTGCTCTATCTCGATCTTAATCTGCAAAATTGCGAATATATACCTATCGAATAGCAGAGTTAACCGTACAGAGCTGTGAATTGAGGCTTGCACAAAATATCCCAAGGATTTCTCAGCTTGTTTTTTGAAATAGTGACCCTCAGACAGGTATGATGACGTTACTAAGCATCTTTAGGGGAAACGCAACTTAATCATGCGAATTTTATTAGTAGCGGCAGAAGCGGCTCCTCTTGCCAAAGTGGGTGGCATGGGGGACGTGGTAGGCGCTTTACCAAAAGTATTACGGGCGATGGGGCATGATGTGCGGGTATTTATGCCCTATTATGGTTTTCTCCCCGACAAGCTAGACATTCCCAGCGAACCGATCTGGTGGGGAAATGCCATGTACCAGAAGTTTGCAGTCTATGAAACCAAGCTACCCAAGTCAGACGTACCACTGTATCTGTTTGGGCATCCCTCTTTTATGCCCCGCCGAGTTTATTATGGCGAAGATGAACAATGGCGGTTTACGTTATTTTCCAGCGGCGCATGCGAGTTTGCTTGGAACTATTGGAAACCTCATGTGATCCATTGTCATGATTGGCATACGGGAATGATTCCGGTGTGGATGAATGAGACTGCTGATATTAAGACCGTCTTTACCATTCACAACTTAGCGTATCAAGGCCCTTGGCGTTGGTATTTGGAACGCATTACTTGGTGTCCTTGGTACATGGAAGGTCATAATGCCATGGCGGCTGCCATTCAGTTTGCCGATCGGGTGACCACCGTCTCTCCGACTTATGCCCAACAGATCCAAACCCCCGCTTATGGTGAAACCCTAGAAGGCTTACTCTCTTTTGTCAGTGGTAAGATGAGTGGAATTCTCAATGGGATTGATACTGAGGCGTATAATCCAGAAACGGATCGCTTTATTGTTGAAAACTATAGCGCAGATACGGTAGAGCGACGCAAAACCAACAAAGTTGCCCTGCAAGAAGAACTGGGGTTAGAAGTGAACTCCGGGGCGTTTATGATGGGAATGGTCAGTCGTCTGGTGGATCAGAAGGGGCTAGATCTGGTGATCCAAATTATGGATCAATTTATGTCCTACACTGATGCTCAGTTTGTGATGTTGGGTACAGGCGATCGCTATTATGAAACCCAAATGTGGCAGATGGCCTCTCGTTATCCAGGGCGGATGACGACTCAGATTTTGTTTAATGAACCCCTGTCTCGTCGGATTTATTCCGGTTGTGACACGCTGATCATGCCGAGTCGGTTTGAACCCTGTGGTATTAGTCAATTGTTGGCGATGCGGTATGGCTGTATCCCCATTGTTCGCAATACTGGGGGTTTAGTCGATACGGTTTCCTATCATGATCCGATGAATAACACCGGAACGGGTTACGGTTTCGATCGCTATGAACCGATGGACTTTTTAACGGCAATGATTCGAGCCGCTGAAGGCTACCGCTATAAAGATAAATGGCGTGCTCTCCAGCAACGGGGAATGCAGAAAAATTTCAGTTGGGAGCGATCGGCAGCAGAATATATCAAGGTCTATCAGGAGATCTCGGGTGTAACAGAAACAGAAGAAGAGGAGTTATCAACTAAATCTCCAAAAACATCAGGGGCTACTGTTTAGCAACCTCTGCTTCAAATGTCTAAACCGTGAAGCATCATCCGGCCCGGCGCGATCACCCCAGGTTTTTTGAGCTGTAATCAGTAGAGATGTTCTAACCGAATGTCTCTACTTTGGTATTGATGGATCCAATCCCAGTTTGCCGGAGCGATGTTGAGTCATCTTTCCGGCGGTAGGAGACCCCCGCCATAAGTTTACGTTGGCGCTCTTGAGGAATACCCCACAGGAATTCTGCTACCCACAAAGCAGTCTGGATGAAGTATAATAAAGCTATGACTCAATCCCTGACTACTAGATGTAAGTTGATAGTCCCAG
>CAYNXM010000235.1:0-12538 GCA_964401105.1 uncultured Lyngbya sp.
GAGTCGTGCTTCCCAGTCGGGCGCATAAAAGCCAATGATGTCACCCGGTTGTTCGTTAGTGCGGATTAACTCAGAAATACCACGCCAATCGTCATGATACAAGGTAGTGTAATAATGCCATAATCCGCCGCCCACTGCAATCCCATAAGCGATCGCAACAGTTAGAGCAACTCCTCGATAATGTCGCCAAAGCTGAATAAATCCCACAGCTAGTAATATCAAGAAGTAGGGAACAGCAAAAATTAAGTATCGTTCTCGCCAAATTGAACCGGAAAACGTAGAAACAATGGCAATGACAGTTGTGGGTAAAAAGGCCCAAACAGCAATCCACCAAAGTTCAGGTTGAGGTTGACTGAGTTGACGGGGTGTGGCAATCAGTTGCAGCATTGCGATGGCTAAAACAAATACAGCAATACCGGTAAATGCCATGTAATACAGCATGACAGTTTCATCCCAACCCCAGCCGGAAAGACTAAAAGAAAGCGTACTTAAATTGGGTAAGTCGCCTAACGGCCAAAAGACAGTAACCCCTGTGAGCATAGCAGGAATCAGAACAATATCGGGTTTGGGCTGTTGCATAACCCAACCTCCCATAAACCGAGGTGCTGCTTCCTGGAGAACTTGAGCAAAAGGCAACCATAATATGCCTGCTAGCACTAGCCCCACGACAAAGGTTAACATCACTTGGCGGTTGCGGCGAAATCTCCAGAATAACAGCAGGGTATCGGGCAGCAGCAGAAGTAGGTTTAAGGGGGTTGTCATCACCCCAAGCAGTCGCGTTAGCATCCAGCCCATAATCAGGGTAGGACGCATCTTCTCAGGATGCTGTAAAATTTGAGCCAGAATTAATGTTCCCCAGAGTCCGAGAAATGTACTGAGGGAGTACATCCGGATTTCTTGAGCATAGCCGACAAATAGGGGAGAGAGGCTTACCATTAATGCCGCCAGTAAACCCACCGATGATGAAAGCAGACGACGGCTGAGAATATAAGTTAACAGGATACAGCCTAGGCTGAAAGGAATGGATAAAGCCCGCAGCCAAGCATCGCTGTTCCCTAATTTCATCCAAATATGTAACAGAGCATAGTAAAGGGGACGAGTTCCAATTTTTAAGTTTTCAGCATCACGAATACTAAAATGTTCATCAATCCAAATACTTTCTGTTCCGAGTTGATAAAGACGCAGTCCAGTCGCAAGAAGTAGAATTGCAATTAAAACAATCCATTGCTGGCGCTGGAGTACGGTAGACTGTTGACGATTATCTGGATGAGATAATCGTGGTAGTGGTGTTACACCCATGGTTAATTTCCCTCGTTTTCATTCATTGGATTTGTAATCTGTACTGTGCAAATCACAAATCTGTACTCAGAACACATTGCTCTACAATGAAGCGAGTAGTTACCTTGCTACTTGTTCAGTTGATTTTCTAGAAAGCCACAAGCCTTTAAGATGATTCACTTTTCCAAAAAAGAATCATTAATTGATGCGAAATGGATTACCCTGATGTGAAGCTGTCTTCTTCCCCTTGAAATCTAGTTTCCGACCTCAAGTGAATGAAGCTAATATTTTTTCTTTGCTCAAGATATCATAAGGTTTAATCAGTTGGCAAGCTCAGTCAAAAATCTGTTACATACTTGATACTTTTCATTAACTAACATTTGTTATAATTCAGTTCGGTAAAGGTCAACTTGAATAAGGTTCCCTGACTACAATCAAGTTCAAGATCACCTTGAAGTTGCTGAGTTAATGTGCGAACCAATTCTAAGCCTAACGAGTCAACCTGTTGAAAATCTAGGTTTTCTGGGAAACCTATGCCATTATCTTGAATTTTCAAGCAAATTTGACTATTGGCATCCTGAGTTAAAGTAACCTTAATAATTCCTTTTTTTTCATTTTTAAAAGCGTGCTTAAAAGCATTAGAAACTAATTCATTAATAATTAAACCACAGGGATTAGCTGTTTCAACATTTAAGATAATAGGTTGTAGTTTAAGCTGAATTTCAACCGAGGAGTTAAGGCGAGAGTTGTAAGACTGATTTAGATAAGCAATCAAAGATTGTACATAATCAGCAAAATCAATATTTTTTAAGTTAGTCGTCTTATAAAGAGTTTCATGAATTAATACCATTGAATAAATGCGTTCTTGACAGTCTCTCAGGACTTGTGTTAACTGAAGATCATCTAAATAATCAATTTGAATATCAATAATTTGAGAAACGATAAATAAATTATTTTTGACCCGGTGGTGAATTTCCCGTAATAGCAACTCTTTTTCTTGTAATGAAGCTTGAATTTTTGCTTCTGCATTTTTGCGCTCTACTACTTCAATCTTTAGCTGAGCATTGGTTTGCTTTAAATCAATAAACTGTTGATAGATTGCTTTAGCTAAAGCTCCAATTTTATTCACAGAAAGCTGTTCTGCAAATTCTAATGTATTTCCTTTTTGATATTGTTGTAAAGATTGATAGAGTTGATTCAGTGGTGTTAAAATAGCTTGCCTAAGGAGTAATCCAATTAATATCAGAATCATCATACATTCCCCTATTAACAGTAAAACCGAGATTAAGAAGATTCGTCCAGCTTGTTGTTGTAAGGGTTGTAAATCGAGAATCGCCACTATAATTCTGGACGGGACAGTTAAGGATTTTATCGGGGAGAGATAAACAAACACAGGCTGATTTTGAACTTTGCTCGAAAAACTAACCGCCTCTTGAGTTTGGCTGGCTTTTTTGATGTAAGACTGCATTTTTCCAGACCCAAAATGATTCTGTTGCTGGGTCAAGTTGGGGCCACTCGGAGTTAAAATTTGACCTTCAGGAGTGATAATAACCACTTGGATAACAGTCGGTAAGCGGCTCAGTTGTTGAAGGATTGGGATTAAGTCATCAGTCTTGTTTGGGTCAACTAACTCTGTTATCATTAATCCCACACTATCGGTAATCGATTGTGCTTGGTTGCGGATTTGTTGCTTTGAATCTGCAATTTTACAAAAATAATTCAGACTCAGAATCATAAAACCAATGACCAATAATGTAATACCGACACGGGTGAGAAGTTGTTGAGACAGCCGATATTGATTTGATATTAGTTGCTGATTAATCATGTTTAATATTATTTCTATCAATTATCTGTAACAAAAATCCAAGTATTTTACACAATTCGGATGTAAGTGCTGGAGCGAAAGTCGGTCTTGAATATTATAAATATTGCCCTCTAACTGGTTTTAGCTAACAACAGTGGTAAAGTGGTATCTAAGTTGTTTTAATTTCCTAAAATACTCGGGATTCTTCCATCCTATTCTACTTATCGTAAAATTTGTTATGATTTACCTGAGGGTGTGCCCAAGTACATTAATTTAAATATTTTTATAAATTTATAATATAACTGGATTTCATATTAAAAAGTTGGGCTTAAGAAATAAACCCAACTGAGCAAAAATTAAGTTGATTTTCTCAGAAAAAATTATCGACGACCGACTTGACGAGCCATGTCTTTAAACATCTTCAAACTTGGCCCAGGACGACGACGACTGCCTGTGGGTTTGGGCATTAAATAATTTGGAGAAAATGTCATTTCTTTGGGTGTAGGTTGAATGGAATTGATAGGGGGAAGTTCTTTTTCTTTCTTCGGTTGAGGTTGAGGCTTTTGTTGGGTAGACTCTGTTAAGTTAGGTTCAGGAGGATTGGCTTTGGGTTGTTTTGATTTCTTAGCTTTAGATTTCGCAGCTTTAGCTTCTTTCTTCGGTACTTCAGTTTCTTTTACTGTTTTAGCTTCCCTTTCTGATGTTTCAGTCACTTTGTCAGCCGCCTCAAGTACTTTTCCTGGAACTTCGGCTACTTTTCCTGGAACTTCGGCTACTTTTTCTGCAACTTCGGTTACCGCTTCCGTCACTTTTTCGACAACTTTATTGTCTTTAATATCATCAAATTCTAATAAATATTCCGACTTTTTCGAGCCAAAAATTTTGTTTATAATATTCGCCATAATAAAGAACTCCGTTGATTTTTATTTAAAAAATGTACAGGGGTGGTTGTAGCACAGGAGAGCTTGTCTTCTTGAAAAGTTTGGCGGGAGGGCTTTCCACTCCGCAACTTTCCACTGTTGACAAATTGCCGTAGAGTCATAATTGAGAGTCACTGACGGGAAATGTTTGGCATGACGGGAAATGTTTGGGCGCCAGCCCAACCCGTCAAAATAGCCAACCCGTCAATTAGATCAGATAAGCTTTTTGATCCCCTACTCCCTACTTGCTGACGCTTCACCACGCTATACCTTATCTCATTAAAGTTAAGATCGTGAGCAAGACTTGTCCACATTTATACATAAAAATTTACATTTGCGGGCATAGAATGGGCTAAAATCACCGATTTTACCTGAAAGCCAGCAATAGATGTTTGCACTTATTTACACAACTCTCAGAATCATTTTAACCCTTGAGGTTTCAGACAACGGTTAAAAACACTGACCACTTGAGGATCCCTGTTACATAACGTTAACCCGAAAACTACAATAGAAGTGAAACGATTTTCGGATCGATTTTCCTTTATCCTGTAACTCTGAGTTTTAATACGAATCACGATTATGTCTTTTTCTCCTAAATTTCTTACCGGCGATCAAATTCGGCAAACATTTCTCAACTTTTATGCTGAACGCAATCATAAAATTCTGCCCAGTGGATCTCTGGTGCCTGAAGATCCCACGGTATTATTAACTATTGCGGGAATGTTACCGTTTAAACCCATTTTTCTAGGGCAAAAACCCCGTGAAGTTCCTCGCGCTACCACCTCCCAAAAATGCATCCGTACCAATGATATTGAAAACGTGGGAAGAACTGCCCGTCACCATACATTTTTTGAAATGTTGGGTAATTTTAGTTTTGGGGATTATTTTAAACAACAAGCTATTGCTTGGGGTTGGGAATTGTCAACAGAAGTGTTTGGCTTACCGCCAGAACGTTTAATTGTGAGTGTGTTTGAAAACGATGATGAAGCCTTCGCGATTTGGCGCGACGAAATTGGCATTCCTGCCCACCGTATCCAACGCATGGGAGAAGCAGACAATTTCTGGAAATCTGGCCCTACAGGCCCTTGTGGTCCTTGTTCAGAGATTTATTATGATTTTCATCCAGAACTCGGAGATGACAATATTGACTTAGAAGATGATACGCGGTTTATCGAGTTTTATAACTTAGTATTCATGCAATATAACCGCGATGCAGAGGGTAATTTAACCCCCTTACAAAACCAAAATATTGATACGGGAATGGGATTAGAACGGATGGCACAAATTCTACAACAAGTGCCGAATAACTACGAAACAGATCTGATTTTTCCTCTGATTAAAACGGCGGCTGTTATTGCCGGAATTAATTATAGTGAAAGTGATGACAAAACTAAAGTTTCCCTCAAAGTGATTGGGGATCATATTCGGGCGGTGGTTCACCTCATTGCTGATGGGGTAACCGCTTCTAATATTGGTCGAGGTTATGTGTTGCGTCGTTTAATTCGTCGTGTGGTGCGTCATGGGCGCTTAATTGGGATTGAAAGAGAATTTACCCCCGAAGTGGCAGAAACAGCGATTAGTCTTTCTGAGGCAGTTTATCCCAATGTACGGGAACGGGAAGGAGTAATTAAAGCTGAATTAGAACGGGAAGAATCTCGTTTCCTCGAAACCTTAGAACGGGGTGAAAAACTGTTAGCAGAAATTATGGAAAAAGTTCTGAGTCAAGATCGACAGAACCCCCCTCATTCCCCTCTTGGAAAAGGGGGAGGTGTGATTTCAGGGAAAGATGCATTTATTTTATATGATACCTACGGTTTCCCCTTAGAACTGACCCAAGAAATTGCAGAAGAACAGGGCTTAACCGTTGATGAAAAAGGGTTCGAGGCGGAAATGCAACAACAGCGTCGCCGTTCCAAAGATGCCCATGAAACCATTGATTTAACTGTTCAAGGAAGTTTAGATAAACTGGCAGAAAATATCCATCCGACGGCTTTTTTAGGCTATACAGAACCTTTATCTGAAGCTAATATTGCTGTGATTTTAGTCAAAGGAAAATCAGTCGAGTCTGCTGATGCGGGTACAGAAGTACAAATTGTTTTAGATCAAACACCGTTTTATGCGGAGTCTGGCGGACAAATTGGCGATCGCGGTTACTTAGTGGTTGATGATACCATTGTTCGGATTGAAGATGTACAAAAAGAATCGAATATTTTTATTCATATTGGATATATTGAACGGGGTACATTATCAATTGGAATGACGGTTAATGCCCGCGTAGATCGGGCTTGTCGTCGTCGCGCCCAGGCGAATCATACCGCTACTCATTTACTGCAAGCCGCGTTACGTTCTTTGGTTGATTCTAATATCTCTCAAGCGGGTTCAATGGTGTCTTTTGATCGGCTGCGATTTGATTTTAACTGTCCTCGTTCTTTAACCGCAGAAGAACTGCAACAAGTTGAAGATCAGGTTAATCATTGGATTGCAGAAGCACACCCAGCTATTGTAGCAGAAATGCCGATAGAAGAAGCCAAAGCAAAAGGGGCGATCGCCATGTTTGGTGAGAAATATAGTGATGTGGTTCGTGTGGTAGATTATCCCGGTGTTTCGATGGAATTATGCGGCGGAACTCATGTCGGAAATACAGCCGAAATTGGCTTATTTAAGATGATCTCAGAAACGGGAATTGCATCTGGAATTCGTCGTATAGAAGCCGTTGCAGGGCAGTCTGTTTTAGACTATTTGAATGTGCGGGATAATGTGGTGAAAGAGTTAAGTGATCGGTTTAAAGCGAAGCCGGAAGAATTACCGGAACGGATTACTAATTTGCAAAATGAGTTAAAGACAACTCAGAAACAATTAGATGCAGCAAAAGCTGAATTAGCAGTTGCAAAATCTGACCAATTATTAGTAGAAGCTGAGACAGTTGGTGAGTTTAAAATCATTGTGGCGGAGTTGGAAAATGCGGATGCAAATTCCCTCACTACCGCCGCCGAAAGGTTACAACAAAAGTTAGGTGAAGCAGCGGTTATATTGGGTTCTTCTCCTGCGGAAGGTAAAGTCAGTTTAGTAGCTGCATTTAGTCCGAAAGTGTACAAAGAGAAGAAATTACAAGCTGGAAAATTCATCGGAAATATTGCTAAAATCTGCGGCGGTGGCGGCGGTGGACGACCTAATTTAGCCCAAGCTGGCGGACGTGACCCCAGTAAGTTAAAGGAGGCATTAGAGAGTGCAAAAACTCAGTTAATTGAGGCGTTAGGATAGGTTATTAGGGTGGGCTATGCCCACCTTTTTGTTAAAATAAAAAAATAATAGATATGTCTTCAACAGTAAAAATATTGTACGACAAACAAGGAGATTTTCTCGAAGTAACTTTTTCAGACAAAGCGGGTTACATGAGAGAAACAGATAACAATGCTATTATGGAACGAGTTGATCGAGATGGGAATCTATTAGGATTTTCTGTACTAGGGATTAGTCGTCTTTCAACTGAGCAATTATTTTTTGTGTTCTAATGATTAATATGCTACCATAATAAGCTGAATTACTTGAAAGTAATTTATGTAATAGGAAAAATAGATTGAATATATCAGGTAAGTGTTAGCATCTATTAATATTTTGAGTGGTTAAGTCAGTTTAGAAATAAAGAAGTTACAGTCGGGCCGGGTGACGCTATTAAAGCTAAAGTTGAAGTAATATCAAAATATGATTTTTCAGGAGAACTTATATCTATCCAATACACTATTCAAAAAGTAATTAAAGTTATACCTATGCCTCCAGAAAGTCAACTTTCCTTATTTAAAGATGTGTAAAAAGTTGTTCCAGTTAAGAAACCTATGCTTTGATGTTTATCCATTCCAGAGCATTATCTTGAGCAAAGATTTTCATGTGTCTTAAATTTTTAGTTGCAATTAATACTCTTCGACCGGGAAACTCATTTTGGAGAATCATCCACTGAGCAGTAATTATCATATCTGCATCAATATTTTTGTCATCTGCAGTGGAAATATGATTCTGACGAGCATTAGCCCAAAGTTCAGCGGCTTTTATCATTACTTCTGTTGTTAGAGGAAGAAAATCAATTGTATTTCTCAGGTTGTCTAAAATTTCTAAACCTTGACTTTGAATCCGAATTAATTCTCGCCTCACTTCGTAGTCAGAAATATCTGAGGTAACAATATACACTGCTTTTGCTAAAAGTGAATCAAACCATTCTCTACATCTATAGATTTCGCTGTCTTCAGCTTCAGATGTTTCTCGAATTGGACTCGCAAGCAGGCTAAGCACTCCTGAATCTAATATAACAATCATATGTTAAACTCTGTTTCCATTTCGCTTATCTTCTATTTCTTTAAGTCTTGATTTTGCCCAAGCCATCGCCGCCTGATTTTTTTCAATTTGTTCTTCGGGAGTTCGTCCTAGATGTTTTAAATAAGGTAATAAACTACTGGGCTGTTTGATGTTCATTATCTTGATTTGTTTAAGCAAATCTTGAGCCATTATCCAGAGTTGAGAAGTCGATTTTGATCTTCTCAGTTCAATCGCTCTATCTACAGCTTTTGGTATTAATAGAAAAGAATCTTTATACTTTTTATACAAATTTTCTTGTGCTTTTATAGAAGGAATAAAAAGTTTAAGCCTAATTCTAAATTCTTTAAAACCCGTAAATTTATAATTCACTTGGCAAGTAAAGTTATACGCTAAGTTAATAAAAAATTGACGGCTCTCATCCGAAAAAAGATCCCAACAATACTCGATCCCTTCAGCAAGTTTCTCAAGCTTGTCTACATACAGATTGATATCGGTAGGAATGTCATCATTAAAAAATATCTTGGTATTAACAGCTTCCAGATATTTACGAGTTCCCCCCTTCATCTTCTGTATTGTATCTTGAACACTTTCGCCTCGAAGTGCAGCAATTTCTCTGAAAAACTCATTAATCTCATCAGAAATTGAATGAGGATTGAGATAACTATTTAAAATCGACTTTATATTGCTAACGTCGGCTGCACTTTCATTCAATCGATCTTGTTGTTGTTCTAGCAAAGTTTCATTAATCATTTTTATATATCTCCGGTCTCAACCTAACCTATTATTCACTGTAGTTTATATTATATCTGCACAACTGTAGCATAACGATCTCAGCCGTGAAAGTTGATAGGTTCGCAACCGTTAGGTTTGTTCGAGTCTCAGCGTTTCTATCGGTGAGGTGCTGTCTTGAGGTCTTAGGTCTTTTTTCATGAAAATTTGGCGCGTTATGTTAACACCGCTTAATATTTCTGAAATACACTCGTTCTTTCAAAGATTATCTAGTTAGGGACTTGCGATTTAATAGTGTACCAATCCAGTTAGGGATTCTTTTGAATATAGATTGTTGAGCTGGTATTTTATTTCTACGCGAGTCCCTTATGAGACAGCTTAATAGCTGACTTAAAATTCATTCTAAATTGTTGATGAGTTATAGAATAAGCAAGAGAAAAAGATAACACTTAAATAGAGTTTGATTGAATCATTTGACAGACTTCTTGACTCGTTACGGGTGCGAGTAACACTCCATTGCGATAATGTCCTGTAGCCAGTATGATATTACCATAGCCGGGAAGCTGACGAATAATAGGGGCAGGTTGTCCATCCGGACGGGGACGTAAACCTGACCATTTCTGAATAATTTGACTTTGAGATAATCCTGGACACATTGTTATTGCTTTTTCTAAAATATTATCCAATTGAGATGAATTTAGGATAATTTCATCATCGCTTTCCGGGAATTCAACCGTTGCGCCAATCCAATATTCATTATTTTCTAAAGGAACAATATTAAGATCATCCCCCGTAATCACAGGTTGTCTTTTACCTAAAGGTTGATTCAGTTTTAACCGTAATGCTTGCCCTAAAACAGGTCTAATTTTAAACTGTTTTTGTTCAATTTTTGTGGGTAATAATGGGGTAGTTCCGAGTCCAGTAGCCATCACCACCCAATCGGTTTTTACGACTCCGGTTGTCGTTTCTAAACTGTGACAGATTGTTTTTTGATCGGAAACTTTGATAGTTTTTAAAGATTGAACTGTAGTATTAAATAGATAATTGACACCGTTTTGTTTTGCGGCATCCACTAGGGCTAAAGTGAAAGAAGTGGGATCAACTTGTCGATCTTGAGGCGAATAAATGGCAGCGCTAAAGCGATCGCAATTCACTTGAGGATAATCTTTTTGAATTTCAGCAATATTGAGTAATTCTAATTTTAATCCTTGGGTTTGACGAATCTGAATTAATTCTTGCCAACGGGTTAAATTGTCTCCCGGCAAACAGAGTCTTAAAATCCCTAGACGGTTAAATGGAATTGAACGATTTGTTAAAGCTTCTAACTCTGGAATTAGGGTTTCATAGCGTTGCATTGTTTGCGATCGCAACTGCCAACCGCGTCCTTTAACTTTATGACTGATCGCACCCATCATCACCCCTAACGCAGCTCCTGTCGAGCCTTGAGCTGGAGTACTTTGCTCAATAACGGTTACCTTTAAGCCGGGAATTTTGCTGAGTTCATAAGCGATGGTTGCCCCAACAATACCACAGCCAATGACTGTAACATGACTCATAATTTCAGTGGAATTGAAGGAATTTAAATTTAATTAAAGTCAAAAAAAAGAAAGTTCAAAGCTTAAAATTCAGTTTGAATAATTAAACTTTGAACTCATCAATTCCGATCAAATTTTAAGAACTGGTAGAGGTTTCTGATTGAGGAACTAACTCTAAGAAACTATCTAAATCTTGTAAAGCTTGCTGATAACTTGCTTGTGCTGAACGCCCGTCGGCCACTGCAGCCGCTTCCCCCACCTTGACTAAGTCACTAAACAATTGTTTGGATAACTTACGTGCAGGGGGCTGTTCGTCGGGGAGTAAGTTACGGACGAGATAGTTCATTTCTTGTAACATTGTCCCTAACGGGCCATGAATAAAATTATCTACCTCAATCCACTCGCGCTTTGCAATACTAGTTTGCAACTCATTGGTCATGCGATCGCGCAATCCCAGAATATTAGTATTATACTTTTGAATTTGCTCCAGTTGAGTACTGGTGTAAGTTGGGGGGGCAGCGACTTCTGGGTTTCCACAACTCACCACAAATACAGTCACTAAGGCAAGTAGACAAGCCAAAATAGAACGGTAACGTTTCATCATCTAAAAATCACATCAATAACACAACATCCTCCATTCCTGGTGTGAAGGATTCTTTCTATTGTTGCATCAAAGCGCGATCCTCGTCATTTGTTATTGAGCATCTTCCGACAACAACCCCCATGACCCCAAAAGAGAGTACCCTGTGACCGATAATCGAATCACTTATTGCTGCGAAACTGTTTTTCAACCACGCTAACAATCATTTCTCTGGGAAATAGGCGCGGTAAGTTGACGATAAAATTGTTAGCAACGCCTCCAGTCACCCGGTTGGATTGATTTTTTGCCAAAGCTTTTAATGCATCTTTAACCACCTCTTCTGCGGGAGTATAATTGCCGCCTCCTCCAGCGAAAGAGTCCGGAAACTCTGCCCGTTTAAAGAATTGGGATTCTGTTGGCCCAGGACAGAGGGCCATAATATTCACACCCGAACCCTTATTTTCTGCCCAAATTGCCTCTGTAAAACTGAGAACAAACGCTTTTGTCGCCGCATAAATTGACAGATAAGGCAAGGGTTGAAAGCCAGCAATAGAAGCAACATTGATAATCCCTCCAGAACCGCGTTGTTTCATGCCGGGTAAAAATAAATGAGTCAGTTCAACTAATGCAATATTATTCAGTTGAATCATTGTTACTTGCTTCTCTAAGGGGCGTTCAATAAATGCACCATAATCCCCAAATCCGGCATTATTAATCAGTAAATCAATCGTTATGCCTTTTTGGGTAATTGTATTAAAAAGGATTTGTGTGGCGTTGGGTTCAGTTAGATCTTGAGCAATGACATCGACTTGAATATTATATTGCTGTTGCAATTGAGTCGCAAGTCGATCGAGCTTATCTTTGGAACGAGCCACCACGACTAAGTTGGTTTGACGAGATGCTAATTCTTGGGCAAAGGTTTCACCAATGCCAGAGGATGCACCAGTGACTAAGGCAGTTTTCATCGGGTTTTATCTTAGAATACTTTACTAACTTTACAAATTGTAACGCAAATCAATTGACTAAGGTAGGTGAGGCTACAGTTTTGCAGTACTCGGAATATCTAGTCGATTCCGTAGCCACAGAAAAATTCAGAAAATTGTATTTTTTTATAGCTCAATCCTGTTATAAAAATCTCAGTTTAAATTCCTATTAAAAACTTTTTAAAATATTAATGATTTCGTTAATTAAATTTTATAAAATAGCAATAAGCGTTAATTAATTAACTGTTTTAGTCTCGAACAATCTCAAATCCCTGTAATCCTTCGACTTCCTCAAACTCAACTTCGACATTTTTGGGTGAAGCTGCCTCCGGGCCACGATCGCACCATTGAATCATCCCTTCAACATTTGTTAACGTTCCCTCAAACACCGCTTCTACTCG
>CAYNXM010000236.1:0-14059 GCA_964401105.1 uncultured Lyngbya sp.
AAAAACAGAGATAATTTACAATACCCCTTTTGAACTGGGAATTTGACCTCCTCGCCTCGGATCCATTGCAACAGCCATTGAAAGCGATCGCGCAAACGCTTTAAATGTGGCTTCAATAATATGATGAGAGTTGATCCCATCTAACTGACGGATATGAAGAGTCATCAAACTATTATTGGCAAGGGCAACAAAAAACTCCCGTACTAATTGAGTATCATAAGTTCCAACCCGTTGTGTGGGAATCTCTAATCCATAACTGAGGTGAGGTCTTCCAGAAAAATCTAATGAAACTTGAACTAAGGCTTCATCTAAAGGGGCGATAAAATGACCAAAGCGGACAATTCCTTTGCGATCGCCTAAGGCTTTGGCAAAGGCTTTCCCCAGGGTAATTCCGACATCTTCATTGGTATGGTGATCGTCAATTTCGATATCCCCAACGGCATTTACCTCTAAATCAATCAAACCGTGGGAAGCAATTTGATGCAACATATGATCGAGAAAGGGGATACCGGTTGAGGCTTGACATATTCCTGTGCCATCGAGATTGAGACTCACACTAACATCAGTTTCTTTAGTGGTTCGTTTCAGGCTTGCCACTCGACCCTCAGAATGATTGGATGAATTAGATAAAGTTGGGCGGTCGCGCAGCGTTGCGTCAGCAGTATCGCTAATTTGCATAGTTATTTTGTGAGTAATTATCGGTTACTTGTCATTTTCAGAGAATAGAGAGTAAGAATTTTAGTACTTTAATATTCCCTACACTCTATTGCCTATTGCCTATTGCCTATTGCCTTCTATAATTACATTCCCATAATGTTGTATCCAGAATCGACATACAACACATGACCCGTGACCCCGCTGGATAAATCACTACAGAGAAATGCCGCTGCATTCCCCACTTCCACCTGAGTTACAGTCCGTCGTAGGGGGGCCATTTCTTCCACATGATGAATCATATCTAAAATCCCTCCGACCGCAGAAGAAGCCAGGGTGCGAATCGGGCCTGCCGAAATTCCATTGACACGAATCCCCAGTGGCCCCATTTCATTGGCAAGATAACGAATATTCATTTCTAACGCCGCTTTGGCAATTCCCATCACATTGTAGTTCGGCACAACCCGTACCCCACCCAAATAGGTCAACGTAACAATACTTCCCCCAACACCCATTAAGGGTTTAGCAGCGGCACTCAGTTGCACCAGGGAGTAGGCACTAATATCAAGGGCGCGAGTAAATCCGGCCCTTGACACCTGACTAAAATCTCCCGAGAGATCGTCTTTACCGGCAAACGCCAAACAATGAATTAAGATATCTAGCTGGCCCCATTTATCCTGAATCGTATCAAACAAAGATTGAACTTGATCGTCATTTTGTACATCACAGGGCAAAAACAGGCTAGGATTTAGAGGTTCAACTAATTCACCCACTTTCTTCTCAAATCGACCTTTTTCGTCGGGAAGATAGGTGATTCCTAAGTTAGCACCTGCTGCATGAAGTTGTTGAGCAATGCCCCAAGCAATGGAGCGATTATTGGCAATGCCGGTTACAAGAGCGTTCTTTCCGTTTAAACTAAGCATAATCGATTATTATCGGGTATTGATGGATTGAGCGATCGCACAGGAAAATGTTTGGCGATAGCCAACTTTCCGCTTTTTGTGCGCTATCTGCACAAAATGAATTCTTGGTAGCAATCTACACAAATGTCAAGTGCTACGGCACTTTGATTTCAGCATCTTCGCTATCCTCAGATCAAAAAACCGGTTTAACCTCAACACTTTATGGGTCTTAAGTGTTAAACATCTTAGGGGTAATATGAGTTGCTGCTAAGTTAGGTTAAACTGGTAATCAAAATTTAAGTTTAATCACAGCTTAATGAGGAAAGGCAGTTGAGGTGAAAATAGATTCACCCATCACCCGCTGAGTCAAGTCAGTTCAACATCAACTCAAATATTTTAAAGTATAAGGGATTCAGTTGTGACGTATGATAAGCCTTTGGCAAATTTGTTTCATCAACTCGGGGGAGGCACATTTCCACCGGTAGTTGAGAATTATGACCGGGGGAAAACAATTTTTTTCCCTGGCGATCCCGCAGAGCGGGTTTATGTTTTAATCAAAGGAGCCGTTAAACTGTCCCGAGTTTATGAGGCGGGGGAAGAAATTACAGTGGCTTTGTTACGGGAAAATAGCGTTTTTGGCGTTTTGTCCCTAATTACAGGCCATAAGTCCGATCGATTTTATCACGCGGTAGCCTTTACTCCCGTTGAAATTCTTTCAGTCCCCATTGAACAGGTAGAAAAAGCGCTCAAGCAAGATCCTGCCTTATCAATGATGATGTTGCAGGGGCTATCCTCACGCATCTTACAAACAGAAATGATGATCGAAACCCTGGCTCATCGAGACATGGGATCGCGCCTCGTTAGTTTTCTGTTAATTCTTTGCCGAGATTTTGGCGTACCTGGACAAGAGGGCATTCGGATTGATTTAAAATTATCTCATCAAGCGATCGCAGAAGCAATCGGCTCAACTCGGGTGACGGTGACTCGTCTTTTGGGGGATTTGCGTCAGAAAAATATGATTTCGATTCATAAGAAGAAAATTACAGTGCATAATCCTGTGATTCTCAGTCAACAATTTACCTAAATAAACTGTTGAGCCATCGTCTATCATCAGGTTTGTGATGGCAGCTACTGATGCTAGCATAATTTCACTCATCCCATTGTTAGTTCTAAAATTTATAGGAGAAAATCGCTAAGATCGTGATTAAACCCTCGATTTCTAAATTACTCAAATGACGGCTGGAGTCATCTTTGTCATTGCGATTTTAATCCTAGGGGGCGTAATTGCTGTAGTCAGCGATCGCCTCGGGATGAAGGTGGGAAAAGCGCGCCTCAGTTTATTCAAGATGCGCCCCCGCAAAACCGCAGTTGTTGTCACTATTCTCAGCGGCACTATCCTGTCGGCTTTGACTTTAGGAACTTTATTTGCTGCTAGCAAACCCTTGCGGCGAGGGGTTTTTAGAATGGATCAAATTCAGCAGCGACTGAATCAGACTCGTAAGGATTTGACCCAAACAACGGATGAGCGCGATCGAGTTGAAGCGCAATTGTCCCAAGCACGAGATCAGTTAAAAAAGGCTCAAAATCAATTGAGTCAGATTAATCAATCTTTAGAGAAAACTAACGATCAAGCGACTCAAACTCAAACCGAATTAGCCACCGCCCAGAAAGAATTAAAGCAGGCTAAAAGTCAATTAGAACAGCTACAAAATCAACTGGCTGAAGGTGATGAAACTAAAGCCAAGATGGAATCTGAGTTAAATCAGAAAGCCGCCCAATTACAGCAGGTTTCTCAACAAAAAGAAACCCTTCGCTCAGAAATTGAACAACTCAAAACAGAACGTCAAAACTTAATTGAACAACGAGAGCAAGTGAAAGCTCAAATTCAACAGCGAGATCGAGAAATTGCCGCTCGTGACCAAGAACTTCAACAGCAAGATCAAGATATAGAAGAACGAGATAAAATTATTCTGGATCGGGAGGAAACCCTAAAAAATTTAGAAGTTGAGCGCCAGCAACTAGAAGAACAAACAGCCAGTTTAGAGCAAAAATTAAATTTAATTGGACGAAATTTTAAACTTTTGAGAGAAGGAAGTGTGGCTTTAAAGCGAGGTGAAGTTTTAGCCAGTGCTTTAGTTAAAACCAATGACGCAGTACAGTCAAAAGCTGCGATTAATCAGCTTCTACAAGAGGCAAATTCAACCGTCGTTAATTCGATACAGTTAGGAAATGTTAATGCGGAAAAAGAGCAAGTGATTCAGATTCCTCAGGCTGAAGTAGAAGCTTTAATTGATGAAATAGATAATGGTCAAGACTATGTAATTCAAGTCATTTCTTCGGCGAATTATTTAGTGGGAGAAAGCCGAGTTAATGTTTTTACAAAAGTTGAACCCAATCGTTTATTATTTACATCCGGGGAAATTATTGCTAAAAATTCTATCAATCCTGCTAAATTAACGAATGAACAATTGCAGCAACGGCTACAAGAAATTATTGATGCATCTGAATTTCGTGCTCGTTTTGTGGGAGTGGTTGATGGTATAATTCAGATTGGGGATGAAAAAACAGAAACAATATTGAGCTTTTTTCAACAGCTTCAAAATCATCAGCAACCGATTGAATTACAAGCTGTTGCGGCTCAAGATACCTATACAATTGGCCCGCTTAAATTGAATCTGTTAGCTCGTCAAGATGGAAGTATTATTTTTAGTACTCGCGCTTCTGATGTAGAGAATATTATTCAAAATGAAGCAGAATTAGAGACAAATGATGAGTAATTTTTTTATATTAAAATTATCTTTAAACTGATACCATTTATCTATAATATTAGATCGTTTTTCTCTCCCCTTGACAAGGGGGGATACAGGGGGGTAGAGGTTGATGAGTGGCAACATCACCCATAAATTGGTATAAGCTTATGTTATTAGGATTTGATCCCGGAAAAGATAAATGTGGTATTGCGGTGATGGATACTGAATTAAAGCTGTATTATCATCAAGTGATTGCTTCCGATAATGCTGTTATTACTTTAAAATCTTTAGCCGAAAAGTTTCCCATACAATCGGTCATTATGGGCAATCAAACCACTTCTAAAGCTTGGGAAAGTCAGCTAAAATCTCAACTTTCTCCATCCATTCCCATTATTAAAGTCGATGAACGCTACTCTAGTTTAGAAGCACGCGATCGCTATTGGCAAATGTATCCACCCCAAGGATTAACTCGATTAATTCCTCAAGGAATGCGAAACCCCCCTCGCCCAGTAGATGATTTAGTTGCGATTATTTTAATTGAACGGTATCTTAATCCGGCAATAGGCAATAGGCAATAGGCATTCTTGCACTCTTGCACTCTTGCACTCTTGCAATCGAGTAAGGATAATTGCTTTATTGATTCTATGCTAAAATTTAGCCCGAATAGTGAAGGAATAATCTCCTCCGGGTTCAAGCTGATAATCCCATTTTTCTAAAAAACGCCCAAGGGGTTCTTGAATTAATGCCCGTCCTTGGGAAGGTTGAATGGCTAGGGTTTTACCCTGTCTAAATTGCCATTGAAACTGCCATTGATAACTTCCGGCGCTGATTTCACCTTCTAAAATACCCTGTTGCCAGGATTGGTGAGTCACTCGGACATAAGCAGTGGTTTCAGGTAAAGGTTTAGAACTCACTCGACCAATTCAACACGCACGACCAGAATTATAAAGACTCATGGTTTTGTCAATGCCTTGTTTTAGACAAGACTCCACAGCCTCTATCATTAGTTTAAGCACTTTTTCCATCACCTGGGTTTCATCCGGTGAAAATTTGCCGAGGACATGAGACACTGTTTCTCGGTTGGCTGCTGAGTTGGGTTTTTGAGGCTTACCAATGCCAATTCGCAAGCGCGGAAAGTTTTGAGTCCCCAAATGAGCAATAGTCGATTTCATGCCATTATGACCCCCTGCTGAACCGGAATGCCGCAGTCGAATCCGTCCAACCGGTAAATCCATATCATCATAAATCACCAAAACCGCTTGAGGGTCAAGTTTATACCAATCCACAACTGCCCGAATGGATTGGCCAGAACGGTTCATGTAAGTTAAAGGCTTGAGTAACCGCAGTTTCTGACCGTTGAATGTGCCTTCTCCATATTCTGCCTGAAATTTCCGATGTTCTGACAGGGGAATAAATGTAGTTTTTGAGAGGGCATCAATAGCGGCAAAACCAATATTGTGGCGAGTTTTATCGTATCTCGGTTCAGGATTACCCAAACCCACAATTAACTGAGGAATTAAGAGTTGATTGGCAGCAGAATTAGAGGTCATGGTTGAATCATTTGCACCGAATTCTTTGCTCTGATGTGCAGGTAATAGTAAGGGTCACAATTGATTAATTCTAGAGTAATACTTTTCTCTTTCGCAATCTAACCCATCATCGACAATTTGTCATTTTTTAGCAGCCAGGAGAGTCAATTTATCAGTCAGGGAAAAATAATAACTGTCTTGAAAAAATCTCAAGACAATCCATTTCAAGCAAATACTGAAGTCCTCACCCCGTCAGCTTTCTGTTGATTGATGATTAGAAGCGGTTGCTTTGGCTTCCTCACTTTCAAGAGAAGCAGGAGGAGACTTTTTGTCTAACTGTTGGGCTTCCCGTTTAAACTCTTGTTCAAATTCCTGAGAGGCATCTTGAAAACCCCGAATGGCTTTTCCTAAACTACGACCAATTTCCGGTAACTTTTTAGGGCCAAAAATCAGTAAGGCAAGAATAAAAATTACTGCCATTTCCGGTAACCCAATCCCAAAAATATTCACTGTTTTTTCTCCTAATTTTTATTAATTATACTAAATAACAATGTAGAGACATTCAATAAAATGCCTCTACACAATCTCAATCCAATTTTAGGGATTGCCCACTATTTCGTTAAATTCGCCCAATCTACGTTAACCCCTTCGAGTAACAGAGAGGAATTATAAATCTGCAAGATAATCAGCAGAAACACAAAAAACAGTAACATAAAAACAGCCATTACGGGGGTGGTTCCCCAGCCTGGAGATACTTTACCGTATTCTGAGTTCAAAGGACGTAACAGATTTCCTAACCGAGTTTGCTGTGCCATAGTCTACCAGTGAGTTTGTTCGACAACAATTTTTAAACTTTCGTAATATTATAAAATAATCCTGTACATCATAGATTAATCCGATGGAACCTGCAATAGCTCTTAACATTTCCATTGCCGCCATTGTCATTAGCCTGACAGGCTATGCGATTTACCTAGCCTTTGGCCCCCCTTCCCAGGAACTGAGTGACCCATTCGAGGATCACGAAGATTAGAATATTAGACAGCACCAGGACAATTCAAGCCATAGATGTATAGTCCTTGTCTGTGTCAGGTTGACATGGAGTGGGTATAAGCTGTTTAGCCCTATATCACTCCATCAACTTTACCGTCTGAGCCGATCGCGTTCGCGCGGCTTAAAAATGAGATAAGATAATAGTTTGTCTATTCAATTTTATTTTATTTAGGTCCCATGGCAGTTCCAAAGAAACGTACGTCTAAGTCAAAGCGCAATATGCGAAAAGCGACTTGGAAGCGCAAGGCGAGATCGCAAGCTGAAAGAGCTTTATCCCTCGGCAAATCTATCCTCACCGGTCGTGCTGAAGGCTTCTATTATCCCACAGACGAGGACGAAGACGACGACGAATAAAGCATTTGACGTGGGAAGCATACAGAGGTTGGCAAGGGGTTGCCAGCCTTTTAATATTTTAAGCGGTGTGTTAGGAGAAGCGATTAATGCAGTCTGTGAAGTTACTCAAACAGTTTAGTGTCAGTCTCAGCTTGCTAACGATGAGTGCCATCTCAACAGTGGGTTGCGAATCTACTTCAGGAGCCGCCTGGAATGTGTTTAAACGAACTCCAGCAGTGATTTTGACGAAAGCCCCCAAACCAGAAAGATACACAACAGAGGCTGAATTAGTGGCTGTTGGGGACATTATGATGCATGGCTCTCAAATTAAATCGGGTTATAATCCTCAAACCCAAACTTATAATTACGATCGCTTTTTTACAGAAGTGAAACCGATTTTATCCCAGGGAGATTGGGTGATTGGCAACTTAGAAACCACTCTAGCAGGAGCCGGGGCAAAATATACCGGTTATCCTCTATTTAACGCGCCGGATACATTAGCAGATGCGATTAAAAATGCTGGATTTAATATTTTGACAACGGCGAATAATCATTCTTTGGATCGAGGAGAAGCGGGATTATTAAAAACTTTAGAAAATGTTCGCAGCCGGGGGCTTGAACCGGTCGGGACGGATGCATCGAGAGAGGAAGCCAATAAGATTTTGGTCGTAGAAGAAAATAATATTTCCATGGCTATTTTAGCCTACACTTATGGTACTAATGGAATTCCTATTCCGCAAGGAAAAGAATATCTAGTAGCGCTGATTGATCAAGATAAAATAATAGCCGATATTACCCAAGCTGAGCAACTGGGAGTCGATATTATTACCGTTGCTTTGCATTTTGGTAGTGAATATCAACGCCAACCGAATCAACAACAACAACAATTAGTCAACAATTTAGTGGCAGCCGGAGCCGATATTATTTTAGGGAGTCATCCCCATGTGGTTCAGCCTTATGAAATCTTTGAATATCAAGAAGAATCCGGAGAAATTCGTCAAGCAGTGGCGATTTATTCTATGGGAAATTTTGTTTCTAATCAACGGGGAAATTATAAAGATTTAGGAGTTATTTTCAAAGTTAAACTAAAAAAACACTTCCCCGATGAGATTGTAGAAATCACTGAAATTGATGCAATTCCGACCTGGGTACATCGTTCTTGGGGAAATAATAAATATCAGTTTCGGATTTTACCCATTGAGAGCACGATTCAAGCCAAAAATGATCCGCTATTGACAACGAGTCAATATAGAAAGCTCACAATAGATTTAGAAAAAATGAACGATCATATTCATTCATTGAATGAAACTGAAACAACCGCTCGTTCTCTAACACCAATTAAGGCTGTTTCAAGGGAGGAGTAAGATCTTTGAGTGAATTGAGATTCCAGACGCTTTGTGAGGCAATGATAAAAAAAGGGTTCTGTTGGGAAAAAGCTAATGTGACAAACTCAAACGGTGAGTTATCGGGAGTTTAACTTTTGCGTTTTAGCAGTAAACCACTAAACGTACCCATAGCAAGGAGTCCGAGAATAGTCCCGGGTTCTGGAACCCGAGCCGCGTAGATCGTTGTGGTACCGCTGACTTCGTTGGCAACCACCACCAAGGCTTCCCCATTGGGACTATCTTCAGCGGAGATAAACAGTAACCCTTCTGGCCCTAAGTCCCCTACCGCCGCTAACTCAGCAGGTGTAGGATCGGGGTCACCCTCTTCATCTAATGTGAATTCAACTGAAAAATTTCGGTTGTTCGTATAATCTACGAAAAAGGGGTTATTGGGGTCGGTGATATTGTAAGTCATCACCCCTCCAATTCGTTCTAAACCGATGAAGGCGTAGGTCTGATTTCCAATCATTCCTAGAGTCACTCCTTCGGGTTCAATTGCCTTATTATCACTGCGGTTATCGAAGTTATTCTCATCATTATTTGAGTTAAAAAAGTCAGGGAATAATTCAGCGGTAATTTGTTCAAAATCAGACCCACTATCAAAGACCAGTTCTCCCTCAGAATTCCAGATCGAAAAGCTGCGACCGCCGAAGGAAAACAGTTGATCAAAATCACCATCTCCATCGGTATCACCGAGAGTATTAGTAATCTCTAAACGGCCGAGGTTTTCATCAGCTTGTAACTCTTCAGCGTTGGGAAAAGCATCTGGATCAAGCACAACATCACCAACGGTTGTTTCTTCATCAAAAGCCACTTGTTCAACGCCCTCTTCGTCATCAAATTCAAATTGACGACTGTCTCCTTCATTCGCCGTGACGAAGAATGTTTCATTTGCAAAACTGTAGGCTTGCAGTTCGTCTGGTTGATACAAACCAAAAACCGGCCAGTTTTGAATATTAATACTATCGTCTCTGTCGCTGGCATCCAGGGCATTTTCCGGCAGACTATGATCTTTAAATCCTAAACTCACCACCTGTTCAAATTCATTGGTTTCTAAGTTTAAGATACCGACTGCGTTATTTTCTTGCAAAGTGACAAAGGCAGTTTGACCATCTTCAGAAACCGTAATATCTTCTGGTTCTAAATCTTGAGCAACAGTTGCACCTGGCCCAAAAATCCGAACGTCATCATCAATTCCAGAACCGTCATTGAAGGCTTGGAAGTCCGCTGTTAATACGTTCCAACTCGCAGTATCAATAATGCTAACACTTCCTAACGGATCGATGGTATAGTCATCATTGGGTTCCCCTTCGTTGGCAACTAAAACTTTACTTCCATCCGGTGTGAACACTAAAGAATCTGGTAATGCACCAACGGTGACTTGTTTGACTAGATCTCCAAACGGATCAAAGAATAAAACACTGCCTGGGTCAGTGACGATTTCATTCTCAAGGGATACCGCAAATAAACCATTGCTGTAAGCAACATTCGTAACACTTCCTGCAAAGGGATTTAAATCAATATTAAATGACTGCAATGGGTTTTCAGGATTACTAATATCAAGAGCATCAATTTGATTGGTGCTACCATTAGCAACAAATAAACTTTGTGTTATCGGATCATAAGCGGAGTGTAAAGCTGCGCCATCATCAAAAATCCCAGTTGAGAATGTTCCTTCTTCAACTAAACTAAAAGCCTCAGCAGATGTAGGAAATGTGAGTAATCCGAGGAATAAAGTCGATGGTAAAATAGCCTTTTGGATTTGATGCAATTGAGTCCACGGACTCGATTTTCCCTGAGTAAATTTCATACGGTTGTGATCTCCTCTGTTTTGATACAGTAGTTCAACAATACATAAAGCTTCTGAGCATCAAAGTACTCAGAGGCAATATCACCTTGAGGTAAGTATAAAGGATCAGATACAAAAGAACATAAATAAGTTCTAAAAATCTTAACCTTGGTAAATGTGAAAAGCCGCTGTTCTCTAATATAAAATCTCGACTAGCCCTTAGTGTCATAGATCTTTTAACAATTCAGTTATCCTGAAAACTAACAGTCTATGAAAACTTTTTAGTATTGCTCAGTCGTAATTCTACTGAATTGTTGCATTTTTAGATAGCAGATGACAAGACAATATCGAACTCGTCGAAAAATCTTTACTGAATCTTTAAATAAAGTGTCCGGATCTCCGGATTATAATCCGTTATATGAAGGAAATATAATAGAGTATCAGCCGTTCAAGCTGTGAGCGAGTCTGCTAAAATCGCCATCAAGTCTTCTTGATTAAACTCCCTCAGAAAATCTACGTGTGAGTCACTCAGAGTCCATCTAACATCTGTGATATTACTCAGCCAACACTTTAAATCAAAATTTATCTCTCATATAGCCAGTCTGTGCATCTACTGAGACAAAAGGCTGTGTATGATCAAGATATAAACCTTCAATTGGGTTAATTCACTTAATCTCTCTGACAGAGCTAGATAAATAATATGTTTCGTAATTTTCTAGGTAACATTCTCATAATATGTGTGACTGCTACTTTGATGGGTTGTACTCCTGAGGGATCGACCACCATCACAACAGAATCTGGCACATCTGAACCCACAACAACGACGACAGGCACAGAGACAATCATCATCGCTGATATCTCTAATAATCCGGCTAAAAAAATCAAGCGTTATCAACCTTTGGCAGATTATTTAGCAACTAACTTAAGTGAGTTTGATATTGGAGTGGGTGAAGTTCAAGTTGCTTCAGATATGCCAACAATGATTCAATGGTTGAAAAATGGAGAAGTTGATCTCTATTTCGATAGTCCATATCCGGCCATGTATGTCATCGATCAATCCGGTGCAGAGGTAATTTTACGCCGTTGGAAAGGAGGCAAGGCTGACTATTATACCGTCTTTTTTACCATGAAAGATCGAGAGATTGATTCTGTGGAAGATTTACAAGGAAAAGTAGTCGCTTTTGATGAAATTAGCTCAACCTCAGGGTATATGCTGCCCATGGCTTATTTGAAAAGTGCTAATTTAAAAGCATCACAGAAGACCTCAGTCAATGAAACAATCGCTGAAGATGAAGTGGGTTATATCTTTAGTGACGATGATGAAAATACCATTCAATGGGTGATTAGCGGCAAGGTGGATGCTGGGGCGGTTGATATTGGGACGTTTCTAGAGATTCCTGAAGCCAACCGAGAAGCCATGCAGGTATTGGCAGAAACGGATAAAGTCGCTCGCCATGTGGTTATGATCAGACCTGGAATGGATCCTGAGAAAGTGGAGGCTATCAAAACCGTCTTGCTAGAGATGGATCAAACTGAAGCCGGAAAAATCGTTCTGGAAGAATTTGAGGAAACTGCAAAATTTGATAACTTCCCGCCGGAGGCAGATATCGCCAAAATGCGAGAATTATATCAACAGGTGCAAAATCAGTGAATTGGATGGGTCACTTCCAAATCAAACGAGTATCGCTAGCAACGAAGTTAACATTGGCCATGACTAGCTTGGTTATTGTTGCAGTGGCTGGCGTTACTTGGTTGTCTTTGCGTCGTGAACAAGAAACCTTTCGTAGTGAACTTCAACAGCAGGCACAAGTCTTATTAGATGCTATGGTCGTCACCACTTCCGATGCCTTGTATCTCCTTGATGCTGACTTCCTAGAAGAAATCATGCAACAGTTGGGTCAGGAAGAGAAGGTGTTATCAGCCGGTCGTATTTATGAAAAAGACGGCCGAGTAGTGGCAGATGCTTATGGTAATGATGTCTTAGTGTATAGCGTTGAACCTGACCCCTTTGGTCAGCAGTTAGTCGAGAGTAGCACAACTATTTTTCGTTGGGAAGAAGACCAACTGTTAGCGGGTAAAGCGGTGAAAGTGGGAAGGCAAACCTTAGGTGCGGTCAGTGTGGGTTTGTCAACCGATAAACTAGAGGAAAAAATTGTTACGGTTCGTAACCAAGGTCTCGCCGCCGCTATAGCCGCCGCCACAGCGGGAACATTTTTAGCGTTGGTGATGAGTCGGTCCGTGACTGAACCCTTGAAACAGATGACTCATGCCACCAAGCTAATCGCGGAAGGGAATTTAAGCCAACGGGTGAATATACAAACTCAAGATGAACTGAAGTTGTTAGCTGATGCGTTTAACAGTATGAACGATCAGCTTCAGGATTTATTGGAGAGTAAAGAACAACTGATTCAAAGTTTAGAACATCGGGCGGAGGCACTGCGGCAAAGTGAGACAAAAAATCGGGCTTTACTCAATGCCATCCCCGATTTAATGTTTCGCTTTAGTCATAATGGGGTCATGCTAGATTTTAAAGAATCTCGTAGCGGCGGCTTACGACAGTCCTTAGGACAGTATTTGAACAAAACAGTCTATGATTTGTTACCCTATAATGTGGCTCAACTGTATATTTATTATTTGGAAGAAGCACTACACACTCATCAAATACAAATTTTTGAATATGAGCTATTTTTACAAGAAAAACGGCTACATTTTGAAGCTCGAATTGTTGTTAGTGGCGATGATGAAGTGTTGGCAATTGTTCGGGATATTACCGACAGTAAGTTAGCTCAAATTGAGCTACAGCAAGCTAAAGAAGCGGCTGAGGCTGCCAATCATGCTAAAAGTGAATTTCTTGCCACTATGAGTCATGAACTCCGTACGCCTTTAAATGCAATTATTGGATATAGTGAATTACTGAAAGAAGAAGCAGAAGAGTTGAATTGTCCTGAGTTCTTTGGTAAGGATTTGCAGCAAATTAAAGCATCGGGAGTACATTTATTAGATTTGATTCAGGATATTTTGGATTTATCTAAACTTGAATCGGGAGAGATGTCTTTAATGTTAGAAGTCTTTGATTTAACCATTTTAATTGACGAAGTTAAAGCGGTAGTAAAACCCTTAACTGAGAAAAATACTAATGACTTTGAAATTACTTGCGATCTAAATATTGGCTCAATGACAGGCGATCGCACTAAAATTAAACAAATATTATTAAATCTGCTCAGTAATGCTGCTAAGTTTACCCATAATGGATTAGTCACTTTAAAAGTTCTGCGAAGTAATCCCATTGAGGCTGTTTCCGAAAATGGTCAGTCTCAACTCACTCATCAACAGACTAAAAAAGAGCAAAATGGTTCTCAAAATGGAGAGGAAAGTTGGGTAATTTTTAGTGTTTTAGATACAGGAATTGGGATGACACCTGAACAAGTTGCTAAAGTTTTTGATCCATTTGTTCAAGCTGATAATTCTACCAGCCGAAAATACGGAGGAACAGGATTAGGACTTTCTATCAGTAAGCGTTTCTGTACCATGATGGGTGGAAAAATTACGGTGAAAAGTGAGCCAGGTGTTGGTTCAGAATTTACTGTTTTTCTCCCCTCAACAGTGAAAGAAGTAGAAGATGATGAGGATGAAAATTATGAAGATGTAATTTCTATACCATCACTCC
>CAYNXM010000237.1:0-7019 GCA_964401105.1 uncultured Lyngbya sp.
ATTTTACAAGCAGCCCGAATATCAGAAGATGAACTACTGCAAGAAATTGCGATTCTTTTATTTCAAAAGGAAAAACTTACCTTAGCCCAAGCTAGTCGGTTAGCAAAAAAGCCTCGAATTCAGTTTCAGCATTTACTTGCCAGTCGGCAAATTCCAGTTCACTATGATATTGCTGAACTTGAAGCTGATTTTAAAACTCTATGTAAGATAGAGAGTTGAAGTCAATTAACTCCACAAATCCTCAGATAATAATCTTCCTTCAATCGGTTCGTATTCATCTTCTAATAGCCATAATTTAGCTTCGTCATAATTTTTGCTAGTAAAAATAACTTTATAACCGTGAGCAGGGTCATAGATTTGACATTGACCTGTGGTATCAGCTAAAAGTAATAATACATAGGGAGGTGTTAACATTGGGTCAATCCAAACCTCAGTAAACTGCCAATCATTCTCTACTGGGTTTAGTTCTTGGGATAACGTGATATTGGTTGAATTCGTCAATTTTTATCTCTCCATAATAAAGGGATTGTCTTCTCCCATCTGCACCGACTCGATAGCCAATAACCTCAGTAAAATATAAACCATACCTATCATATTTTCGTATTTTACCTATATATTCCCCTTTTTCTATAATAGCTTCAGCCACTTGAAATAATGTTTCACTATCCTTAAATACATGGGCTGCAAGTCCTTTTCTTAAAAGTCGTTGCATTTGAGGTGTATTAGGTAGATGCTTAGCAAGGTGTCTTGCATCAAGTTGAATTGGACGGCTAATACCAGCCATTCATTTAATTAAAAGATTCAAGATGATTATAACCTCACTATAGTATCGACTCACTCAACTTAATGTACAAAACCTGTTCGCGGAGCGTTGCGTTAGCAGTAACTTGTATTCGTCATAGCTACAAACTTTATAGATTTCTCGGTATTCTTATTTAATGACAAGAATATGGAGAACACCTAACTTATGTTAGAAGCTTATCGTCAACACGTCGCCCAACGGGAAGCCCTCGGAATTCCGGCTCTACCCCTCGATGCCCAACAGACTTCTGAATTATGTGAATTGCTGAAAAACCCGCCAGAAGAAGAGAAAGAATACTTAATGGAGTTATTGCGCGATCGCATTCCCCCCGGCGTTGATGAAGCGGCTTACGTGAAAGCAGGATTTTTAACCGCTGTGGCTAAAGGAGAAATTGACTGTCCTTTACTCTCTCCTCAAGGGGCGATAGACTTACTAGGAACCATGATCGGCGGTTATAACGTTCAATCTTTAGTCAGTTTCCTCAAATCATCTGACACTAATATTGCGTCTGCGGCGGCAACCGCGTTATGCAAAATTACCTTAGTTTTTGATGCGTTTAACGAAGTCCTCAAACTCTCAGAAACTAACCCTTACGCCAAACAGGTAATTGATGCTTGGGCAAATGCCGCTTGGTTCATTCGTCGTCCTAAACTCCCAGAAACGATTACGATAACGGTATTTAAAGTACCGGGCGAAACCAATACCGACGACCTCTCCCCCGCCCCCCACGCCACCACTCGTCCCGATATTCCCCTCCATGCGTTAGCGATGTTAGAGTCACGGATGCCGGACGGACTTAAAACTATTGCGGAACTCAAACAAAAGGGATATCCTGTAGCCTACGTTGGGGATGTTGTGGGAACTGGATCGTCTCGGAAATCGGCGATCAACTCGGTATTGTGGCATATTGGTGAAGATATTCCGTTTGTTCCCAATAAACGGGCAGGCGGTTATATCCTCGGTGGAAAAATAGCCCCAATTTTCTTTAATACAGCCGAAGACTCCGGCGCATTACCCATCGAATGTGATGTTACTAACATGAATACAGGTGATGTTATTACTATTCATCCCTATAAAGGTGAAATTACGGGTGTTGCCGGAGAGGTTATTTCTACCTTCACCCTCAAACCCGAAACTATATTAGATGAAGTTCGCGCCGGGGGGCGTATTCCGCTGTTAATTGGACGCAGCTTAACCGACAAAACCCGCGAAGCCTTGGGACTCGAAGCTTCAACTCTATTTACCCGTCCCACCCTGCCGGAAGATACCCATAAAGGCTTCACCCTCGCCCAGAAGATGGTCGGAAAAGCCTGTGGTTTGCCCGGTATCCGCCCTGGAACCTCTTGTGAACCCATTATGACGACAGTGGGATCTCAGGACACTACAGGCCCAATGACGCGGGATGAATTAAAAGAACTCGCTTGTCTCGGCTTCTCTGCTGACTTAGTTTTGCAGAGTTTCTGTCATACCGCCGCTTATCCCAAACCGGTTGATATTAATACTCACAAAAAATTACCGGATTTCTTTGCAACCCGTGGCGGCGTTGCCCTCAAACCCGGTGACGGAATTATTCACTCTTGGTTAAACCGGACGTTACTCCCCGATACGGTTGGGACAGGTGGCGACTCTCACACTCGTTTTCCTCTGGGTATTTCCTTCCCCGCTGGGTCTGGTTTAGTGGCGTTTGCCGCAGCGTTAGGCGTGATGCCGTTGGATATGCCAGAGTCTGTTTTGGTTAAGTTTACCGGAGACTTACAACCCGGCGTAACGTTACGGGATATTGTTAACGCTATTCCTTGGGTAGCAATGCAACAAGGAAAATTAACCGTTTCCAAAGAAAACAAGCAAAATGTCTTCAATGGTCGGATTATGGAAATGGAAGGTTTACCCGATCTAAAAGTTGAACAAGCCTTTGAATTAACTGATGCGACCGCAGAACGTTCTTGTGCCGGAAGTACCATTAAATTAGGGGTAGAAACGATTTCTGAGTATTTCCGTTCTAATGTTGCCCTCTTAAAAAATATGGTAGCGCGGGGTTATCAGGATGCCAATACTATCATGCGTCGGGTGGCAAAAATGGAACAATGGTTAGCCAACCCTGAGTTAATGTCAGCAGATGCAGATGCAGAATATGCTGATATTATTGAGGTCAATTTAAACGAGATTAAAGAACCGATTGTTGCCGCACCAAATGACCCGGATAATGTTAAGTTAATGTCCGAATGTGCCGGGGATGAAATTCATGAGGTATTTATTGGTTCTTGTATGACCAATATCGGGCATTATCGGGCGGCTGCGAAGATATTAGAAGGGGCGGGGCCTGTTAAAGTTCGGTTATGGATTTGTCCGCCAACCCGAATGGATGAAAAACAGTTACGCGAAGAAGGGGTTTATGGTATTTTTGCGGCTGCTGGGGCGCGGACAGAGATGCCGGGATGTTCTCTTTGTATGGGAAATCAAGCCCGAGTTGAAGATGGCGTAACCGTGTTTTCTACTTCTACTCGTAACTTTAATAATCGTATGGGTAAAGGCGCACAAGTCTATTTAGGTTCGGCGGAATTAGCAGCTGTTTGTGCGTTGTTAGGTAAGATTCCAACCGTTGAAGAATACATGGAAATTGTCACTCAAAAAATCGATCCATTTGCAGGTGAATTGTATCGTTATCTCAACTTCGATCAAATTGAAGGATTTGCAGATGAAGGGCGAGTTATTGCCGTTGAAGATATGCCAAAAATTGAGGATATTTTAGGTATTCCAGCCGGTGCATTGAAGTAAGATAGAACCTAACCCCCCTAGCCCCCCTTCCCTGGGAGGGAATGGGGGAATAAGAATACAATAATCCAGAATAGAATTAGTGATCTTGGTCTGCTCTCCTTGCAGGAGAGGGGCTAAGTCCTAAATCAACGGAGAGGGAGGGATTCGAACCCTCGGATAGGCAATAAACCTATCAACAGATTAGCAATCTGCCGCTTTCGACCACTCAGCCACCTCTCCTAGGCGCGACAATTTAATATCATAACTGATTATCATGGAGATGTCTAGAGAAAAAATAGATTTCTCTCAAATCCCTGGGGTAATGGTTACGGAAGCTGGCAAGCTGGCAAGCTCCCGATGCCCGATCAACAACAAATTACTCTGAGCAGTGAATTTTAGAGAATCAGTGTAGAATAAGTTTGAAGAATTTGGCTCTCCTCGATTGGGAGCTGCCATAGAATCTAACAGTGACAGCGTGAGGAGGAATGCCGTGTCAGAACGCTTATCGAAGGCTTACTGGCTATTTAGCCCAATAATTTTAGGTGCTAGTTTAATTGCATCATCTGCTGCAATAGCAGAGGTAGTTACCCCAAAAACATTGGCTCAAGTCCAAGTCAATCCGAGTGCTGGTACAATTGAGCAACCGGGAAATCAAAATATTGGTGATAGTAGCCAGATTCCCGTAACAGATTTGGATGCAACAAATTTATCTAACTCAGTTGAAATTGATAGCTTCAATCAACTAAATCAATATAGCCGGGAAGGGAGAGGGAAAAAGAAACAATCCCAAGTTACCTCAGTTTCTCAGCTTTCAGATGTTCAACCGACAGACTGGGCTTTCCAAGCATTACAATCTTTGGTAGAGCGCTATGGTTGTATTGCAGGTTATCCCGACGGAACTTATAAAGGAAACCGTGCCTTAACCCGATATGAATTCGCGGCTGGGGTAAATGCTTGTTTAGAGCGGGTTAACGAACTGATTAACGCAGCATCTGCCGATCTGGTCACCCGTGAAGATTTGGCAATTTTACAACGCCTGATGGAAGGGTTTGCAGTGGAATTGGCAGCTTTACGAGGACGGACGACAGTACTCGAAGCCCGCACGGCTGAATTAGAAGCCAATCAATTCTCTACTACCACCAAACTGAGTGGGGAAGTATTGTTTTTCCTGACAGACACATTTGGCGAACGTGCCTTATTTAATGTTAATGGCGATCAAGGCCCTGATGGCACTGATTTAGTGGGTGAAAATGATGATCCGACTCAAACAACACTGGGTTATCGGGCACGTCTGAACTTCAATACTAGCTTTACCGGTCAAGATCGGCTACGGGTTCGGCTTGAAGCTAAGGATGTTCCGAGATACAGTAATAGTGATCTGAGTAATACCTTGATGAATCGTCTCATTACAGACGGTAGTAACAACGGTTTTGAGTTAAATGAGCTGTATTATCGCTTCCCAGTTGCCAATGGTAATGGTCGAATTTATATCGGTGCTAATGATTTAGACCTAGATGACATACTAGATCCGATTTCTCCGTTTGACAGTACTGGCTCAGGTGCCGTTTCCCGCTTTGGGAGATACACCCCAACCAGCTATCGAGGCCCTGAAGGAACGGGAGTGGGTTTAAAATATGCATTCGGTGATGCCTTTAAAGTCAATCTAGGATATCTGGCAGATAATGCGGCTGATGCCAATGATGGCGCGGGTTTATTCAATGGCGGATACAGTGCAGCCATTCAGTTTGTGATTTCACCAACAGATACGGTTGATTTTTCAATTGCTTACAACCGTCGTTATTTCACTGAAGGGGATGTCTCTGTTAGCGGTAGCACAGGAAGTTTCATTGCCAACCGTCCGTTTGGTGAGAATGCCACAACAAGTGATAACCTTGGGGTGGAGTTAAACTGGGCGATTGTCGATGGTTTTGAAATTGGCGGTTGGTTTGGTGCGACTTGGGCTGACCAAAAGAATGGCGGCGATAACAACGCTACAATTCTCAACTGGGCTGTGACTTTAGCCTTCCCTGATTTACTCAAAGAAGGCAGTTTAGGCGGAATTGTGGTAGGGATGCCTCCTAAACTCACCAGTCATGACATTGATGAATTGGAAGATAACGACACCAGCCTTCATATTGAAGGGTTCTATCGCTTCCAATTGAATGAATATATTGCTATTACTCCTGGGGTGTTTGTTGTGACTAATCCCGAGCATAATGATAATAACGATACTGCATTTGTCGGAGTAGTACGAACTCAGTTCCGTTTCTAAATTTGTTAAGATTACAATTTAAATAAATCCAATCCAGCCTGGTTTCTTCCGAAAAGAAATCGGGTTTTTTGATCCCAAGGGTTCTCTGTAATCAGCTCTTTCTTGACATACGTTTTTAACATAGGAAATCCCATGGCAATATTATGCCGATGCATTTGAATAGTTAGGCTTCATTCTTGTCTAACAAATGGTACCAAGTGCATCATGTAATCTCGTTTCCCTATTGGTACACCAGCCATGCGAAGAATGTCGTAAGCCGTAACTAGATGGAAGTAGAAGTTGGGAATCAGAAAATCATTCACATAGGCGCTACCAGATAGCTCGACATACAAGCCCTGACCCAAATCAATACGTGTAACCTCATTTAGCTTTTCAACTTCAACATTTATGCCCGCCAGAAGCTTTTTAGTGGTTGATATGTGCTGATATGCTTGTTTAAGAGATGAAACTTCTGGGTCTAGATTATTCGGAGGTTTACCGTCACACCACAGAGCAAAGTTGCGGGGTTGATTGCAGGTGAAAGCAATCTGCGTACCAAAGGGAAGCATATCTGCCACAATGCGCCTCTGAAGAAAAGAATCGTTGTCATCAAAATGAGTCTGAGCTGACTTCAAGAGATGCTCAAGAGTCGCTAAGCGGCTTTGGAAGAGGGTTTGAATGAAATCTATACTCTGACTTTGCATTTGGTGATCCCTCAAGACTTATTCTCATAAAGCGACGATTATCTAGGAGAGTTTACAGCCTAACTTTTAATTGTGCCGTAGTTACTGGATCATACTTGATTAGTGACATTTTACTGCAAAATC
The DNA here is from genome assembly GCA_964401105.1 of uncultured Lyngbya sp. Classification (GTDB taxonomy): domain Bacteria; phylum Cyanobacteriota; class Cyanobacteriia; order Cyanobacteriales; family Microcoleaceae; genus JAAURB01. The sequence goes on from CAYNXM010000237.1 coordinate 6,635, forward strand.
GTTTCCCCTGCTCCACCTACACAATCCCTTTCTCTGTCTTCGTCGATAGCAATATAAAAATCCCCCATTGAGCAATATGGGGGATGACAAACATCAGGGTGTGCATCTGACATTACATAGTGTGACGGAGATAGAACTTATGCACTTAATCTGATTAGCCTCAGAGATAAGCAGGTATAATTATGATGCAATTAAAACATCCCAATAAAAAACGCCCCCCCGTAGGAGAGCGTTTATGTTATCTAGTTAAAGAATTAACCGTTGATAACAGGCGCAGACTCAACGCTAGCTAAGTCTAAGGGGAAGTTGTGAGCATTACGCTCGTGCATTACTTCCATCCCTAAGTTAGCCCGGTTGATTACATCCGCCCAGGTATTGACTACCC
>CAYNXM010000238.1:0-3217 GCA_964401105.1 uncultured Lyngbya sp.
TCCACGGTTAATCTCTACTTCACACGCATGAAGGAGTTTAGCCGTCGTCATTACAACGTCTTGAGTCGGTTTTGTTTGAGGTGTGTAAATTTGCAATCGCCTGGACGATGAATTTATGGCGACGAGGAGGAAGATCTCGCAGATTGAGAATGTCGTACATCCAGTTAATGGCGGCTTTGTCGAGGAGCAGACCGCCGATGATTGTATCTCCAGCTTCTATGACTGTTTTGTCAACATTTACAGAAGTTGCAGAAAATGCACCATTTTTGCTAGAATAATTCATGGTTACCTTTGAGGCCATGAAAATGACCTCGGCTAATTATAAATCGGTAAAAATCCTGTAGCTTTTTTAGTCGTCAAACAGTAGAGCTATGGGATTTTTGCCTTATCATTGTACATCAAACGTAAGCAAACGACAAAAGCAATAGCTCCCAAAAAGTTTGGATAGAGTTGGTTATAGCGTAGATAGAACTAACCATTTAGTTAGAAAAAAATTTTATTCTCAAAAAAATTAACTCCATAATTATGATGTTCTGTTGTACTCCTCACTACATCACAACTGTTTATTCAAGCTTAACTGACTCGCTAAGTTAATCTAATCGTTCGTTCCGTATTTTAACGATTTATTTATTATAGCTAATACTAATTTTTGTGGTTGGAGGTTAAAGCTTTTATCTTTTATGATATCTCTTGTTTTATACAATTGCTTTGTGACTGAACTCAAGCGTTACTCTGCATTTTATCAATTCATAATAAATTCTATTGAAAATTGTAATTGTTAATAAATATAGTTCTTGGAACCCAGGAACATCCCCTTTATGATGATTGAGATTTCTATTAAAAGCTGGGAGAGAAGATTTAGATAACATCGTCGGTATTTCAGTGGTTTTTAAGGTTATTAGTAGCTTTAAGCGCCTATTGACACAAATAACAAATCAATTATATTTTTTTTATAGACGCTTTTTCCTTTTTGAAACTTAAGGTAAACATTTAAAAATTAAATTTTCAAATCATTGTTTTTTTCTTTTCTCTACAGGTTGAATTATCGTGATATTAAAAGCTGTAGCTAGCTTTAGATAGATTAATAGAGAAGCTCTCTAGGCTAGAATGTTATCATCTCTTTCTTTAAGTTGATGATCTTGATTAAAGCTCTCAACTCAACTTAACTAAAACTCTTGATATTTAAATAGGCAAGTGAAGTAATCAACCCCAGAGATTTATCGAAGTGCAGTTGTAATAAGTATTCCGACTTCAACTCAAACAATTACCCATAAACACGCTTTCTAGAGGTAATCAATATAGATGATTCTTTGGACTCGTACCGGATCGCTACACTCAAATTCTGCCAACAAAATGTAAATTTTTGTAAAATTATTTGATTCCTGAGCAGCGGGTAATTAACGGTATAGCGTTTGAGATTGTTCAGCAATAGCGCAGGCAACAGCGATGCCAAAAGTATAAAAGTGTGATGGGCTAAAAAGGACTTGGACACGGGGCAGAAATTTATTGGTGCGATAGTACCAGACCTGTGCTGTACCATCAGAAAAGAAAACCAGCACCATATCGGCGTTGGTTGCAGCTTCTTTGAGTTTTTTTAGATCAAGTTGAGTCATGGGTGAAGGGTGAAGGCAAGATAGGTAATTATCAGTTCATGCTTAAAACGATGATTCCAACCAGGAGTGGGACAAAGCCCAGGCAAAGTGCAACTAGGGCCTCAATGGGAAAAATACGCTCGACATAAGCCAAGTGGATAAAGTCGGCAGTGAAGACAAGGCCAATGACAATAGCGGTTATGGCAACAGTGTGCATGAATATTAGTACAGTAAAAAGGGTGTAATGATGAGTGCTGCTATGGCAAGGCACAAAATACCTGCCCAGGTGAAGGCGATCCATTTGAAAATTAGGCAGCACAGAAGAATTAGCACGAGCCATGCTGTGCAGAATGCGGATAACGGGGACATGGTTTGATGGAGTAGTTATTAGTTATTAGTTATTAGTTGTTAGTCGTTAGTTATCAAGCTTTGATCTAAATACTAAAAACTAACAACTAACAACTAAGTGCTGTATGACCAAAAAGTTCTGTTTATGTTTCAGATCAGAGTTTCAATTAATGCTTTAACAAAGGGAGAGAGGATAAGAGAGAAGATAAACAGTAAGCCAACTGTCATCCCAGTTAAGTTGGTTCCAAAGAGGAAGAGGAAAACAGCTAGGAGAGCTGAAAAGCTAATGCTAAAAGTAGCTAGATGAAGATTAAAAGTATCGCGCATGATGGTTTTTAAGAGTAATGGTTGGGCAAAATGTACGCACGTTTGTGCGAGAAAAGCTGAGTGAACCAGTGGTTATCATCTGGATTGTTCACGCATAAGATAGATGTTGAATAAAAGTATCAGCACCCATCAAAATTTTGGGTAATCCAAGCCACACCTTGATTATCAATTCTCACCCCAATTCCAGTATTGGTAAAATCGGGAGTTTCAATATTTTTTCTATGCCCAGAAGAACGCAGCCATCCATTAATAGCCGTCTGTGAAATATTGCCATAATTATTCATCGCAACATTCTCACCGAAGTACTGGCATTGAGCAGATTGAATACGGCTCTCAATTCCATCATGGCTGAGGGTATTTCGAGAAAGTTGGTACCCGCTATGCTGACGGGCAATATTATCAAGTTGGCTGTTCCGATTAAGAGGAGATAAACCCTGATTGAGCCGATGTTGGTTGATGAGCTGATGAATCTCCGTTTCAATCTGTGTAGTGCTAGATAGCGTTGGTTCATTTGGGGTGGCTTGTTGATAGCTTGGCGGCACAAAAGTGAGAGGCACGGTTCCGCACCGCCAGAATACAAGAGGGATAAAAAGCGGAATAAATCTAATATGTTTGTGCATAATTCTATTAAAAAATCGTGTCACAGGATGTGTCCCAGGTTGTGTCATGAATATGTCCTGTAACGTGTTTTTTGTGTCACAGGACGTGTCCTAAGTGTCCTGTGACGTGTCATAAGACAACGACAGGACAAGCTTATGACGTGTCATAGTGTCCTGTGACGTGTCATGGAGGAGATGAAGAGGCTAGACAAAAACGGATGGAGGAACCACTCTTTGTTGGCTCCTCATAAATTTTACCGAAGCCGATTTTTTCAAGGGATTGAAAAAGTGATAATGCTTCTTCCGCTGATTTACATTTCAGTTTGCCACCCAGTTCGCGCATGGCTTGCC
>CAYNXM010000239.1:0-24433 GCA_964401105.1 uncultured Lyngbya sp.
TAGATTATTCAAATCCATATCAGAGTTACAAGCATTATTAGATAGGCTATTAAATCAGGGAGAGTTAATAATTAAATGGTAGAGAAAAATCAAAAATAAGGGTAGTGCCGTTATTGCAAGTTAGATGTGCAATAGCTTAACGACTTCCACCCATGACCAAAAATTACAAAATATATAATAAATGAGTTAGTGTTTGAATAACGCTGTAAGTACTGTCAATGTAATCTCAGGAGAAAAACAACTGGCTAGACTCATCAACAGATAGCACTATGTTGCACTTGCCTCTAAAAAAAATTGATGGATATTATGTCAACCTTTCGAGGTATAACAGGTCTAATACTAAAAGCAACTTAACTGCAACAATCACTAACCGGTAACAGGTTCTTTTTTTGAGTTTTGCTAAGGGATGTCAATTAATTATAAGGAATATTATAACGCACCAGACTCGGGTGAGGGCATTTTATGATTGTCTACCCCTTTGCTCCTCTTTGGGATACTCTATTTTAAGAGCATCTTTTAAGCCAATTATTTGATGAGATATGAGTGTCAAAATAACGGAAAGTTGGCGATCGCCAAACATTTTCCTATATGATTTCTGTTTGACGATCTCTATTTGCAGTTGTTAATTCTATTTTGGAAAAAGTATCCCTTAGTCAAGATGATAATACAGTTGTCCTTGATCCACACTGATCAGTTGATAACCTGTTGTCGGTTTATGGGCTAGATCAAAGGTTTCTCCATCGCTTTTCTGCCAAATTTTATAATTTTTAAAGGTTAAAGCAGTTTGAGGTTCACATTCTTCAGGAAGATGTTCTGCTAAAATAAAATAAACAGATTTTTCTCCTATCACTCGTCCTAAACCGGCTGGATTAACGATTAAAGATGTTCCTTCATCAATCCCAATTCCCCAAGCGGTTTGAGTCTCTCCATCTCGAAGTAATCGAGCTAAAAATGTCATTAAACGTCCGAGGCGATCGCGCTGATTAAAATGAGTATCAATCACTGTATTTTCTAAAAATTTCAAGTTAAAAAAATTATCGGTAAAACTAATATCTTCATAAGGATTTGATAAGGCTTTTACAGAATTAACACTCTCTCCACAAGCATTAAACACAAAATCACTTTGAATCATCGCCCCAGCACTAGTTCCTCCCACCGCGCCGCCCCTGGCAACAATAGACTTTACCGCTGTCTCTACACCAGTATTTCGATAGTTACGGACATATTCACACTGATCTCCTCCAGCAAAAAAAATTACTTCAGCTTGCTGAATTGTTTCAACAATAGTTGGATTATTAGCATCTTGTCGGCTAGAAATCACAAGGGTTTCTACAGAGTCTACTCCATCCATTTGTAAAATCGGTTGATTGTAGCCATTACTACCCGTATCCCGGATGACAACAACATCAACCTTTGTATTACAATCAGTACAGCCTCGTACAATATTAATCATCCATTGAATTGCAGGATCAACATCTATCCCACCGCCACCCAAATTATAAGCAATACCCGACAAGCTGGGATTAACATCTTCTATATTTCCATTGAAATAACGGCTAAATTGTGCTTGAGTGGGAGATAAAAAACTTATTATTATTGAGAGTAATAATATCCCTATCAGGATCGGAAAAGGAATAAACTTAGAGTAAAAACGATTCATGAATCTGTTCTAGCAATCTTCTCAGACTTAGATAAACAATCTGATTTTTATTCGTTAAGAGTTTAGGCAAGAAAAAGATTATTCTCAATAACACAAAATAAATAATTCATACAAAATGAGCCATGACCCTAATATTTGTCACTCTAAAATCTGTTGTTTCCATTGATTTAATTCTTGTTCAAATGCTGAATGTTGTAAACCACCTCGCCATAAAATCAAGGCATCTTCCCCATTATCTTGATAATAACGTCGCCGCCGTCCTGCTTCAGTAAAGCCAAATTTATGATATAATGATAATGCTACTTGGTTCGATGCGCGAACCTCTAAAGTTGCCCATTTTAACTGCCGTTGCCAACCCCGATATAACAGTCCCCAGAGTAAACCTTTACCCAAATTCAATCCTCGATAGTCAGGATGAACTGCTAATAGGGTAATATGAGCTTCATCTACAATTGCCCAGATACAACCCAGTCCAATTAAGGGAGGGGATTTTTCAATATCTTGAGAATGAGGATGTTTTACCGATAACAAAGGTATCTGACCAGAGGAATACTGGGGTTGCACCCATACGAGTAAATCACTATTGGGACTTTCTAACTCTCGACGGTATCCTTCTAAGGTCCAAAGTTGCCCTAAGCATAAGCGATCTAGTTCAACAGCCGCGCTGAGGAGTAATTCTGTTAAGGGTTGCAGTGTGATAACGGCCACGAAAATATTCTGAATTTAACTGTTGAGGGGTTTGGGGAGCTATAAGTCCCGCGCTGTATTCGTAGAATCAGCGTCGGGATACATGGACTCCCCAAGTAAATTATAAGGCTCGATGCCGAAATAATTTACAATCTTCTAGAACCAGGTTACTGTGAATAGTGTACAATAGTAACAGGTCGAGATTTAGGAGTAGTTTGCGATCACAAGGCAAGCAGTAAAAGTCAGGTTGTACCCTACAAACCAACAAAAACAAATTCTTGCACAACATTTTGGTTGCGCCCGTTGGTGGTGGAATTCTGGGCTAAATCAGTGGATTAAAACCTATAAAGCAACAGGTAAAAGCTTGTCTCAGTCAGGACTAAACTCAATGTTACCAGCACTCAAGAAAAACGAAGAGACTGAATGGCTCAAAGATTGTTATTCACAGGTGTTACAGTCTGTAAGTCTCAATCAAAGCCCGTGCAGATCAGAACTTTTTTGAAGGTAGAGCAAAATATCCTAGATTCAAATCAAGACGTCACCGTCAGTCAATCCAGTACCCACAGAAAGTTAAACAGATTGATGATTGCTTGAAATTTCCCGGCAAGGTTGGGGTGGTAAAAGCCAAGATACACAGATCTCTTGATGGAACCATTAAAACAGTCACAATCAGCAAATGCCCATCAGGCAAGTATTACGCTTCTGTGCTAATGGAATACGACGAGGATAACCCAATACCAAATACAAATGGTAGGGTAATAGGTATTGATTTGGGCTTGGCAGATTTTGCTATTACCTATGATGGGGATAAAACTGTCTTATATGCCAATCCTAAACACTTATACAAGTATCAAAGAAAATTAGCTGTAAAACAACGGATTGCAGCCCGAAAAAAAAAGGGAGTAGTCGTAAAAATAAGGCTAATAAAATTACAGCTAGGGTATACGAACAAATCAGCAATGTCCGCCCAGACTATTTACACAAGCTGTCTAGAAAGATAGTAGATAATAATCAAGTTGTGGTAGTTGAAAATCTAAAGATCTTGGGCATGGTTCGCAACCACAAACTAGCAAAAGCAATCTCTGATACCTCATGGGGAACCTTTGTAAATTTCCTGTCCTATAAATTGGATAAAGTTGGAAAAGTATTGATAGAAATAGATAGATAGTTCCCAAGTTCTAAGCTTTGCTCTAACTGCCATTATCAGATAACAGACTTATAGCGCTTCGCGCTGGTCTGGTTACAAAGTAGAATAGGATAAGGGTAAGAAAAAGAGGTAGGAAATTTTATGGCGATCGCATACAGTGAAGATTTACGAGTCCGTGCTTTAGAGTGGATCAAGAATGGGATATCAATTAGTCAAGTAAGTCGAGGACTGAAAATTAGTCGTCCAACTCTTTATAGATGGAAAGATAAGCTAGAGAAAACAGGTTCAACGGCTCCGTTGAAGAGCGTTCCCCCTCCTCAACCGTCAAAAATCAAAGATTGGGATAGATTTACTGCATTTGTAGATCTCAACGCAGATAAAACCCAGAAAGAACTAGCCCTACTCTGGGGAGGAGTCAGCCATCATACAATCAGTAGAGCCTTGAAAAAACTGGGTTATACCCGAAAAAAAAACGGCTTTGTTATCAAGAAAGAAGTGAGGAAGCCAGACGTGAATTCAAACGAAAACTAGAGATTTGCCAGGATAAAAAGGTAATATATATAGATGAGAGTGGAATAAATAACAATGAAACTTACCCTTATGGATGGAGCAAAAAAGGGACAAGATTTCATAGCCTTCGACCCGGAAAACGTCAAGAAAGACTGAGTATAATTGGTGCTTTGTGTGAAGAGCAATTTTTTGCTCCAATGGTGTATCAGGGATATTGTACGGCTAAAGTTATTGAAACTTGGTTGGAAAAAAGCTTATTGCCCCACATTGATGCCCCGTCAGTAATTATTATGGATAATGCTCCCTTTCATAACTCGCTAAAAATTAGACAATTAATCGAACAAGCCGGATGTGAATTGTTATTCTTGCCTCCCTATTCTCCCGATTTAAACCCGATAGAACATTGGTGGCAAAAAGTCAAAACGGCTATTAGAAAAGAACTGCCTAAGTATGAGTTTAATATTCACAAAGCTACAGATGCCGCATTTCAGTATCTGTAAATATGCCAGCGCGAAGCGCTATACCGTTAGAAATTAGGACTTGGACTTGCCCAAGTTGCGCCAAGCCTCATGATAGAGATGGCAACGCAGCGCAGAATATAAGGGCTGAAGGTATTAGGCTGCTGTCCTCCTCTGGGACGGGGGAGGCTAACGCCAGTGGAGAGGATGTAAGACCAACTCGCGGAGGTAAGTCTAAGATGCGGCAATTTTCTGTGAATCTGGAAGCCCACGCTGACCAAAGGTCAGCGCTGGGTAGTTCACTATAGACTCTATTAAGATAAACGAATTTGACTCGGTGGCGCGATCGCTCTTTTGCTCAGGGTAAAATTTTAATCCGGATTAATATCTATCATACCTCGATCTTTGCCAGAGCAGAATAGTGTTATTCATGCCATCAATACAGATATTTCTACAATTTCAGTATGATTGACTAATGAAACAGGATTTAATCTGATTTTTTCTAAATTCAAACTTCTGCCGATATCCAATTTCAAAACTGTCATATTCGCTACTGCAACTCAGAAGATTACCCCATAAGATACAAAAAAAGGCGAGCACCTCTGCCCGCCTCAAAATACCTAAATTCCTAGAGCTATGATATTTCCTTACATGTCATAGCTTTTGATCTAAATCTAGCAGAAGAATAACTGATCAGCATCAGCAATACTTAAGCCTTTAACGATAACTGTTGCATCGTTAACAATATCACCACTTAAGACGATTGTACTTGAACCCATAGAGGCAACCATAGGATCGGGGCCGTTGATAGCCGCAACCAACTCAAAATAGTTGTCGATTGTTTGCATAGCCATTTGATCAAAAATTAAGCAGCTATCATCTCCTTCATTAAAGTTGATGTGAACCTCGTCACCAGCACCTAGCCCACTTATATCGAATGTATCGCTACCTGATCCTCCATTCAGGATATCATCGCCAGTAGCGATTAAAGTATCATTACCAGCGCTACCAACAACTGTGTCTACACCAGGGCCACCAGTAAGAATATCATTTCCGCCGCCACCATTAACTAAGTCATTGCCAGCACCACCGTCGAGGACATCATTGCCGCCGCCACCACGAACAGTATCTTCACCGTTACCGCCGTCTATGGTGTCATTTCCGCTATTGCCACTCAGAAGGTCTAAGCCATCGCCACCTGAGATATCATCATCGCCGCCGCCACCAGCGACTGTGTCTGCGCCACCGCCAGCATCAATAGTGTCGTTACCAGATTGACCAGATAAAAGATCAGCACCATCACCGCCGTCGATTTCATCGTCACCGCTGTTACCTTTAACGGTATCGTTACCAGCGCCAGCATCAATAGTATCGTTACCAGCACCACCGCTGATAGTATCATCTCCTGCTAAAGCAGTCAGAAGGTCATCACCACCACCACCGGTTATAGTGTCAGCATCATTTGCTGAGGTAATTGTATCGTTACCACCTAAACCGTTGATAACGAAATTCGTGTTAGAAAAACCACTTGCGTTGATAGAGTCGCCAGCATTAGTACCGTTGATAAATACAATAGACATAATTGTTTGTTCCTACTAAGGATGTATGAATGGACAGGTTGTTTATTGAACTAGGTCAAGTTAGGTTTCTTGAGCCTAAGTGAACCGTTAAGATGGTTCTTCAGCCGTTGTGAGAACTCTGTATCTCTGATTACACTACAAACTATATAACGAGATCGATGTTGAGATCCACATGATTTCGTAAAATATCTGGGAAAAATATTAAAGCTCTTGTAAAGGTAAAAATGACATGATTGGGTAAAGGAATTGGGCATAATTATGAAGCTTGTGTAAAGCTACCTTGATCTATATTCAATTAATTTTTGGCAAGGTTAATCTGCTTATTGCCTTCAATAAGATCTATTTTTATCAGCACACTATTAAGACTGTAAGGCATGAATAATGGCGGTTACAGTGAAAAATATAAGTTATTTTTTTTAAAAAATTAATATGTGATTCAGTAGTATGTATAGAGCTTCTGGGCTAAGTTTACCCAAATAGTGATTTGAAAAAAGTACTAAAACTGAGAATTGCTCAAACTCAAAGAGAAGCAATTATAACCGCTGAGTGTTTAGCTGATGATTGAATTTTATATTTCCTTAATATATGCTCCGTAATCTTGCCATCTCTCTCAGGGGTGATGACATTTTAGTCAAAGATATAGAACTTGCATAAAAATCCATCCTCTAATACCCTGAACAGGTTCGACTGTAGCCTTGAAATAAATAGTGAATCTTGCGCTACTCTCTACAAATGATTCCGTTAAGCCAAATCTCTTTTAACTCAAGGTAATACTCCATACCTGAGGGAATCACACCTCGTTCAGGTCTATGAAGTTGCTCTGATGTTCTGCTTGACTCGATAGCGAAGCTGAGTATTAATTAACTACAGTACTATAAATTAGGATTAATAATAAATCAAGTGGCTCATTCTGGACTTCAATATTTACCTGACTCTAACACTGCTAATTCTGAGCGATCGCCAAATCAGGAACTTTTACCCCTGACGGCCTCGGTCAACGAACATGACCATCTAGTAATAGGCGGGTGTGACGTTAAACTGTTGGTTGAGCAGTTTGGCTCTCCATTATATATCTTAGATGAAGCGACCCTGAGAACCGCCTGCCGCCAGTATAAACAAGCATTTGAACAATATTATCCGGGAGAATCTTTGGTGCTTTATGCTTCTAAAGCATGGAGTTGTCTAGCGGTTTGTGCGATTATTGCCGCTGAAGGACTCGGGATTGATGTCGTATCCGGGGGCGAATTGTATACTGCTTTGCAAGCCGGGATCAAACCTCAACAGATTTATCTACACGGTAACAATAAATCAATTGATGAATTACAACTGGCTTTAGACAGTAACTGTACAGTTATGGTCGATAACTGGCTGGAATTAGAGAATTTAGTCAAACTCACCACACAACAGTCTGACAGTTCTCCCACTCGGATCATGGTACGGTTTACCCCAGGGATTGAATGTCATACCCATGAGTATATTCGTACCGGTCACCTGGATAGTAAATTTGGCTTTGATCCGAATCAGTTAGAGGAAGTCTTTCGCTTTATTAGTCAGCAGCCTACATTAAATTTTACTGGGTTACACGTTCATATCGGTTCTCAAATTTTTGAAATTCAACCCCATCAAGATATCGCTGGGGTGATGATGGATGCCGTTGAAAAAGCCAGCCAATTCGGCTTATCCGTCACAGAGTTAAACGTTGGCGGGGGTTTAGGAATTCGTTATACAGAATCCGATGATCCCCCCAGTATTACCACTTGGGTGAAAACGGTTTGTGAGGCAACTGTGGAGGCTTGTCAACAACGGCAATTACCATTACCCAAGTTATTATGTGAACCGGGGCGATCGCTAATTGGCTCAGCTTGTGTCACAGCTTATACAGTGGGTGCAGCCAAACAAGTACCAGAAATTCGGACTTATATTTCTGTTGATGGCGGAATGTCAGATAATCCCCGACCCATTACCTATCAATCCGTTTATCGGACTGTAGTTGCTACAGAGATGTCGGCGGAGTTGAGCGAAACTGTTACAGTTGCCGGGAAACATTGTGAGTCTGGGGATATTGTGATTCAAGAGGCTCAACTTCCCCCCACTCAAGCGGGTGATATTTTGGTAGTGATGGCAACAGGTGCGTACAACTACAGTATGGCCTCTAATTATAATCGTTTACCCCGGCCAGCGGCTGTTCTTGTGGCTGATGGAGAATCTAACCTGATTTTAGCCCGAGAAACCTATCAAGACTTAATCCGACAAGATCGCCTCCCTCAGAGACTATCCCCAGGTTAATAGCCCAATCTAAGGGGTCATCAGTGTTTTAAGATCTATGACCCAAAAGGAGAAATTCCTTAATTTTCAGCTAACAGATCCGCTCTCAGGCGTGCGCATTCACGCTTGCCAGAAGCGCGAATCACGCGCGCGATCGCACCGCTAAACAACCATAGTCCGCTCTTTTTCGGTAAGAATTAGGGATGTTTCAACAAGAATCTTGTTATAGCAGCTACGTTATCAGGTCTTGACCGAAAATAATGGGTTTCAAGCCCCGTGCTTGTAGCACGGCTTTTTGATATAATAGACGAAGTGGATAAGGCAATCAACCACTTTAAAAACCTAGCTGTCGAAAGACAATTGCGCTGAACCTTGAAAATTAAATCTATGCGGTTCTACTGCATTTTTCTAGTTCCCACCTCGCAGTAGGTAAAAGATTTAGAGGGGCTAGACATCCAGTTTTTTTGGAGTCAGTTAAACTCCAGTCTCAAAAAGAACTCGCAACTTGCGAATAGGGTATGCCCTACCCGAATTCACGCTTGGGGAGAATCCCACCTCTGGGTTAGACACTGCAAGGTATCTGGCCCAAGTGGTTTCGTTGAACCAAGAATCCCCGTCCTAAAAGGACGTTCGCGTAGCGTGCCGCTCAGCGCGTAGGGAGTGTCAATAATTTTTAGATCAATTGAGGGGTTAAATCCCTCAATTTAAACCCGGATCTCCGACAATCTTGCTGGCGGTTCACGCGAAAGGTGTTCATTCCTCATTCCCGCGCGTTATTTCTCTTAGCTGTATAAACGTTCAATGAATTTGGGTCCGAATTATGACCCTGACTGGATGCAGTCCTGGTTAGTTCATAGCATTGATATTGGGCTAGTCTTCGCGGTTGCCTACATTGTACTGGTGATTATCGGGGAGCGTCGTACCTTGTGGATGGTGCGAGGCTTTATTATCCTGATGTTAGCAACAGCAATCAGTAATTGGGCAAACTTAAGGTTATTGTATATTGCCCTTAATAGCTTAGTAACGGGTTCAGCCGTAGCGATGGCTGTTATGTTACAAGCGGAATTTCGTCAATTTCTAGAGCAATTGGGCCGAGGAGAAATTTTACAACTGTTTGGTCAAGGGCGTAAAATGATACCAGAGCCAGACAGTGTGATCGACCAAATTGTCGAAGCGGTTAAAGAACTGTCTCAAAACCGCACAGGTGCTTTAATGATCATTGAAACCGGTAGCCCCATTGATGAGCGGGACTTTTCCGTTCCTGGAGTCAAGCTGAATGCTGAGGTTTCTAAGGAGCTTTTGCAAACGATCTTTCAACCCAAAACCTTGCTTCATGATGGTGCTGTTTTAATTCGGGCTTCTCGTGTGGCTGCGGCCGGGGTGATTTTACCCCTATCAGAGCGCATCGCATCTCGACAGTTGGGGACTCGACATCGAGCTGCAATGGGAATTACAGAGCAAGTGAGCAAATGTTTGTGTATTGTGGTTTCAGAAGAAACCGGTTCAATTTCTCTGGCTGAAAAAGGAGTCCTGAATCGACCGTTAACTAGCAGTAAACTAAAGGAGTTGCTCGAGGCTCGAACTTTTCCATCCGGTCATGAGAAAGCCCCGCCTTCGATTTCAATTGGTCATCTCAAACACCAAATCGGGCCAAAAGTTCGGGGTTTAATCTCACGAGTCTTTCGTCTTCGTTCATCCGCTTCTCGGGAAAAAAAATGACTGCAAAGCCAAAGGTGTTAAACGAGTTACCCACCGATCTCAATCCGAATCGCTTACCCCGACACGTCGCTGTGATTATGGATGGTAACGGTCGTTGGGCTAAACGTCGGGGGTTACCTCGTACAATGGGTCATCGTCAGGGGGTTGAGGCACTTAAAGATTTGCTGCGATGCTGTCGAGATTGGGGCGTTGAGGCCCTCACGGCTTATGCATTTTCAACTGAAAATTGGAGCCGTCCCCTCGAAGAAGTAGATTTCCTCATGGCGTTATTTGAGCGCGTCTTGATGCGAGAATTACGAGAAATGATGGAGGAAAAAGTCCGGATTCAGTTTGTGGGAAATCTCGCCGCTTTACCAGCCTCTTTACAACGAAAAATTGAAGAAGCAACGGAGACCACTCGCGATAATCCTGGGATTTTGTTCACCGTTGCCACGAATTATGGCGGTCGTCAGGAAATTCTTCAAGCTTGTCGCGCGATTGCGACTCAAGTCCAGCAAGGACAAATCCAGCCTGATGACATTGATGAAGCCTTATTTGAACAGCATCTCTATACCGCTGGTTTATGTCATCCGGATTTGTTGATCCGCACCAGTGGAGAAATGCGAATTAGCAATTTTCTCCTCTGGCAAATGGCTTATGCTGAAATTTATGTGACAGAGACGTTGTGGCCTGATTTTGACCGCTCTGAATTTCATTGCGCCCTGGATTCTTACCAAAAACGAGAACGACGATTTGGGAAAGTCAAGTGATGCAATAGGAAATAGGGAAATTGAAAATCCTCAATTTCTCTCCACTATAGCTGGGCGACAAACACGCCTATCCCTTTCCCTATCTCCTAATTCTAACTTCTCGGTAAGCGTCCATAGGTTTCTGTCCAGAACTTGAGGCGATCGCCGATTTCGTCCGTTAAGGCTCCGGGTTCAAATCGCCAAGCCCAGTTCCCGGCTGAAGTACCGGGTTTATTCATCATTGCCTCACTCCCCAGTCCGAGAATATCTTGCAGTGGGAAAACGGCTTGATTCGCAACAGAAGCTAAAGCCAAAATGATTAAATCCCAATGAATTCCATAGTCTGAACTACAACCTAAATATCGGGTCACTCGCGCCCGGCCTGGCAAATCTCGGCTATTAAACCAACCAAGGGTTGTATCGTTGTCGTGGGTTCCGGTATAAACTACCCAGTTCGGAGTGATGTAATTATAGGGAAGATAGAGATTATCCGGGCCCGAATCAAAAGCAAAATGTAAAATCTTCATCCCTGGCAGTTCAAACTGATCTCGCAGGGCTTCTACCTCAGGAGTAATCGTTCCTAAATCTTCTGCAATAATCGGTAAGCGCCCTAATTTTTCATCTAACGTCTTAAAAAATGCCTCCCCAGGTGCCTCAATCCATTCACCATTAATGGCAGTCGTTTCTCCCTTAGGAACCGCCCAGAACGCCTCTAAGCCTCGGAAGTGGTCAATCCGAATTAAATCGACAAACTCCAACATCGACTGTACCCGTTGTACCCACCATGAAAAGTCTTGCTGTTGCAATCGTTCCCAGTTATACACCGGGTTACCCCAAAGTTGCCCCGTTTCGCTAAAGTAATCGGGTGGGACTCCTGCCATTAAAGCAGCTTCTCCGGTTTCCTCGTCTAAACAAAAAATCTCCGGATGAGACCACACATCCGCACTATCATGAGCCACATAAATGGCTAAATCACCAAAGATTTGAATGCCTTGGTTATTTGCATATCTTTTCAAGTCAGACCACTGTCGGAAAAACTCGTATTGTAGGAATTGGTGAAACAATACTTGATCTTTGAGGCGTTCTTTCCATTGTTTCATCGCTTCAGGCTGGCGACGGGCAATGTCTTGATCCCAAGTATGCCAGCTTGCATCATTAGAGGCATCTTTAATCGCCATAAATAAAGCATAGTCATCCAACCATACTGCTTTCTGAACACAAAACTCTTGAAATTCCTGTTCAAGTTCTGGGGTGGCATTATTCTGAAAATTTTTAAATGCCGTTTGAAACAAGCCCATTTTATAGGGTCGAACCGCATCAAAATCTACATGGTCTCGGGGAAATAACGGCAAGTCTGCCACATCATCTTCTGTGAGTAATCCCTCTGCAATTAGCCGATCAGGACAAATCAATAACGGATTTCCGGCACTGGCGGAATATGATAAATAAGGAGAATTACCAAAGCCTGTCGGGCCTACAGGCAAAATTTGCCACAGTTGTTGTCCAGTATTTTTGAGAAAATCAACAAACTGATAGGCATTTGATCCAATATCTCCAATCCCAAACCGACTGGGTAAAGAGGTGGGATGCAGTAGAATACCGCTGGAACGTGGAAAGGGCATAATAAACCTGGAATAAACTTAGTTTTTAGAGTATGTGTGACTGTTGGATCGAGACTGGGTGGGTTGACACTCCACTGCCGTCATGCGAGTGGATTCTTGGTTCATTGAGACTGCTTACTTTAACAAAATTTCTTCTGAAAAAGTAGAGGCATTCTCTCCCCAAGCTTTGAATCCCGTATGCCCTACGGTATTTAATCCTTTTTTCAAAATATTCATTGCTGCGTTTTCGTCTCTATCCAACACATAACCACATTCACATTTATGAGTTCTAGTTGATAGAGATTTTCTAACCGTTTCACCACATTGAGAACAGTTTTGAGAGGTATACTGAGGAGGGACAGCAATAGTGATTTTGCCGAACTTAACCCCAAAATACTCTAACCACTCTCTGAATTGATACCACGCAGCATCATTAATACTTTTAGCTAAACAATGATTCTTAACCAAGTTCTTAACTCTTAAATCTTCATAAGCTATCACATCATTAGAGTGAACTACGCACCTTGCTAACTTCACAGCAAAGTCTTTACGTTGCCTACTTACTTTAAGGTGAACTTTAGCTAATCGCTGTCTTGTTTTCCTATGGTTTGATGACCCTTTTTTCTTTTTGGAAAGTCTTCTTTGCTGTCTTTTTAACCGATTTTCAGACTGCCTTAAAAATTTAGGATTCTCTATTTTCTTCCCGTTTTGGTCTGTATAAAAAGAAGTTAAACCCACATCTAAACCAATACATCGCCCAGACGGTTTAACTTCTTTTCTGATTTCACAAGAAAGAACAAACTGACAATAATATCCGTCAGCACGTTTAATAAGTCTAACTCGTTTGATGTCAGAATCATTAAAACGGCTTAAGTCCCAAGTTCCTTTTAATTTAAGAATCCCTACACCCTTTTTATCACTAAACCGAATTTCCTTAGGGGTTAGGAGTTTCCATCCTGTCGTCTTGTATTCAACCGAACGGGAAAACTTTTTAAATTTAGGATATCCTTTTTTACCTGGAACATTCTTTTTACAGTTCTCAAAAAATCGAGAAATAGATGACCAAGCTCTTTCGGCAGATACTTGTCTAGCTTGAGAATTTAACTCGTTAGCGAATTTAAAGTCATGAGCTAACACTCTACAATAAGCAGACAAATCATATTTGTTTACACCTTTATTATCTATCCAAAGCCTTAAGCATTTGTTACGGATAAATTGAGCGGTGCGAATAGCATCGTCTATTGCTTGATATTGTTGAGTTTTGGCTTTAACTTTAAACTCTAAAACCAACATTTACGCTTTTACTTACAGAATAAATTTATTCTAACATATAAAGCCGTCCTCCGCTACTGCGGCATGACGGGGCTTTAAACCCATTTCTTCGGTAAAAATGCCCCTCTCGTGGCGATCCCCTGTTGATTCATCTTACTCGTTGTTGAGACTTGCGTTAATATTCTCACCCGTCAACTTCAATCTCTTCTCTCTTGGGGTAGAGAGAAGAGAGTAAGTTTTACCATATTTGAATCCGGACTGAACCCAGTATAGGGTGATTGACCTCCAATACCTGAACTGGAGTTGCACAAGTCGCCCGGTTGTTGAGTTTAAACCTTTCTCCATAGACTCGCGGTCGTCCACACCCTACCTCCTAAACCGTACCATCCATTTGTCAATCTGCCACCGCGGACTCCTATACTTTGTATGCTACAAATTGACGTGTGGAATGTGGGTTACAAGTTATGGCTTGAACTCCTAAATCCCCACTTATTTGTCCAAAGCCTAAATGGTATAATTTAATGCTTTAGGACTTGTACCCGAGTAGAAGTGATCGGCTATTATAGCAGTACAAAGTTTGCTTAGGACATCAAAATTGTCTTTAAAGGCAATAGGTACTCTTGCAATAGAAAATAGGTACTCTTGCAATAGAAAATAGGCAATAGGTAATAGGCAATAGACACTATTGCCATAGGAAAATGTCCTAACCATAGAACGTAGCCCTATATTATTTAAATTACCAATAGTAGTTCAAAAACGCAGAATATGAGCTTAAGCCAATCAGAATATAATCAATCTACGTATTTCTATGATCAGATCATGAATTCATTTAAAATTGATTTTTCTCTTGATGAGGACTTAATTGAAATCTTGAAACCAAAATCAATCTTAGAGCTAGGTTGCGGAATGGGTCGTCTGTTCCCAATTTTTATGAAAAAAGCCAAAGATATAACTGGCATTTGTTTAAGTAATAAAATGATAGCTCAAGGGAGAAAATATTATACAGAATATAACTTTAAAAATACTATGTTTGAGCTTATTAATACAGATCTTTATTCATATAAGCCGAACAAAAAATACAATTAAATCCTATTCAATTTATCCGTATTAAAACATTTAAATACCGATGAGAAGAGAATTGAAGCGTTAAAAGATGCTAAAACTCATTTAAATAAAGAAGGGTTTATTGTGATTGACCATACTCCTTTTTTGTATGCTGATAAATCTACCGATTGGATTGATGCAAAACACTCACTAGTAGTGAACCCGATACCGGAATCGATTGTTCTTGAGGGTTACCAGTGGAAAAAATCTATAGAAGACGAAAAGGACATTCTTCAATGGAGGTATAACGATTCAGAAAAAACACAGTTTGAAGTTGAATTTACAACTTACCGATACGATATTGCTCGGCTGATTGAGCATATTACTCAACTCAATCTGAGCCATGAACACATTCTCACTGAATGGGGTATCAATGGTCTAAGTAATAAAGGAAAACGATTTATTGGGTTGGTAAGCTATCCAGGGAATAAATACAGCCCAAAGCACGATCTTCTAGAGAAGGTTATAAAACGTAATGAAAGATTATGGTCTGATCACGATCTTTATATGGAAAATAAAAGGATATGTAGCAATCCGATCTGAGATTGACTATAGACAAAACTTCAGAAGCGTTCTCCTCGGATAATCTGCTAAATTCCTACCGATTTACCGTAAAATATCCACCTTATTCTGACGCTGATTGACTCCACTATCCCCCAAGGAATAATAAATATTTGACTATGTTATACTCTTTACTCCCGTACAGACGTTGCATGCAACGTTTCTACTTACTCATTACTCATGACTCAAATCCCTACCCCCTCATCCCCTCAAATAACAAATAACTAAATTGTTATAAGATAGGGGGTGCAACGCCCGGAAAAATAAGATTCTGATGCCGAAAGCTTCTATCATTGGTTTGGGACGCTCAGGAAACGCAGCCGCACGATTGTTGAAACGTCAAGGTTGGCAGGTAACCTTAAGCGATCGCAACAACTCCGTATCACTGCAACAGCAACAACAACAATTAATTGCTGAGGGGATCGCAGTTAATCTCGGACAAAATTTTGAACCGGATGCCTCGATTAATTTGGTTGTTGTGAGTCCTGGTGTTCCCTGGGATCTCCCTGCTTTGGAAACGGCCCGCGATCTGGGGATTGAAACCATTGGGGAAATGGAACTGGCTTGGCGATCGCTCTCAACAGTTCCCTGGGTAGGAATTACAGGCACTAATGGTAAGACGACCACAACTGCTTTAACTGCTGCAATTTTTCAAGCGGCTCGGCTGCATGCACCTGCTTGCGGAAATATTGGCAACGCGGCTTGTGAACTGGCTTTACAACAACAGGATAATTCAGCAAAATCTTTAGACTGGGTGATTGCAGAATTAAGTAGCTATCAAATTGAGTCTGCCTCTACTCTTGCCCCTCAAATTGGAGTATGGACCACATTTACCCCCGATCATCTGAGTCGTCATTATACTTTGGAGAATTATTACAAAATTAAAGCTAAGCTGTTAAACCATTCTCAGCAACAGGTGATTAATGGTGATGATCCCTATTTACGGAAAACAGCTAATCAACAATGGCCCCAGGCTGATTGGACGAGTATTAAAGGAAAAGGCGGGTTAGTTGCTCACCCAGAAACAGGGGTTTACATTGAAGACGGTTGGGTCAAACAACACAATCGGCCCATTGTTGCGGTCAATGCATTAAGAATGGTGGGTAGCCATAACCAGCAAAATTTATTGATGGCTGTCGCTGCCGCCCGGTTAGCAGGGATTGAAGCAGAAGCGATCGCCTCGGCGATTGCTAGTTTTCCAGGGGTTCCTCACCGCTTAGAACAGATTTGTACCTGGAAAGGGATTGATTGGATTAATGATAGCAAAGCCACTAACTATGATGCGGCACAGGTGGGTTTAGCAGCGGTTAAAGATCCTGTGATTTTGATTGCTGGGGGGGAAGCCAAACAGGGAGATGATACAGAATGGATACAAACGATTCACGCCAAAGCCGCCACAGTTTTATTAATTGGGGAAGCAGCCCCCCAGTTTGCCCAGCGCCTGCGTACCTCTCACTACGATGCGGTTAAAATCGTTGACACCTTAGATAATGCCATTGTTACAGCGGCAGAAATTGCCCCAAGGCTTGGCGCTCAGGTGGTGTTATTGTCTCCTGCCTGTGCAAGTTTCGATCAGTACAATAGCTTTGAACATCGCGGCGATCATTTCCGGCAGTTATGTCAGGGGTTACTCCAGCAATAGGATTGATGGAATTTGCTTAACATTTCGCAATGTAATACAAGAAATCATTAATAATTTGTAACGTCATAAGACACAGCATCGTTGTATAACTTATATCTGAAGGAAAAAAAGAACAGGCAAAGAGAACTTAATCTAGCTGTCTGTTTATTAAGAAATTTTAAATTCCTTTCATAAATCCCGTAAAATTTTCTAAGATTTCTGAAGGGATCGGATTATACCGCTCAGGATTTTGAGAGATTATAATCTGAAACACTACAGAAATAAAGTGGATCAGTCGGTAGACTGGTCACTGTCATCAAGAATTCAACGGGTATTAGTCGATTCAACGGCTATAAGCCCAAACAACACTCGAAATTTAAGTAGGAGATTTAATCCATGTTTGACGCCTTTACCAAGGTTGTTTCTCAAGCCGATACTCGCGGTGAAATGCTCAGCGCAAGCCAAATCGATGCTCTTAGCGCTATGGTTTCAGACAGTAACAAGCGTTTAGACTCAGTTAACCGCATCACCAGTAGTGCTTCTACCATCGTTGCCAATGCAGCTCGCGATCTGTTTGCCGAGCAACCTCAATTAATTGCTCCTGGTGGAAATGCTTATACTAGCCGTCGGATGGCTGCTTGCTTGCGTGATATGGAAATCATTTTACGCTATGTGACTTACGCTGTTTTTGCAGGGGATGCCAGCGTACTCGACGATCGCTGCTTAAACGGTCTGCGTGAGACTTACTTAGCTTTAGGAACTCCCGGTTCTTCCGTTGCCACTGGCGTTGGCAAAATGAAAGAAGCAGCCTTAGCTATCGTTAAAGATCCCAATGGCATCACTCAAGGCGATTGCTCTCAACTGTACAGTGAAATCGCGGGCTACTTTGATCGCGCGGCTGCTGCAGTTGGTTAATTTTTGATATTGAGCAGAATCGGTTCTGTTCAATTGGGGTCAATGCAATAGCAGTACCTTTCTAGAATTTAATAACTTTTGTCCACTTGAAAAGGAAATTACTTAACTCAACATGAAAACTCCCCTAACCGAAGCAGTCACCACGGCAGATTCCCAAGGCCGTTTCCTCAGTAGCACCGAAATCCAAGTTGCTTTCGGTCGTTTTCGTCAAGCTGAAGCCGGTTTGAAAGCCGCTAAAGCGTTAACTGAGAAAGCAGATAGCTTAATCAACGGTGCAGCTCAAGCTGTTTACTCCAAGTTCCCTTACACCACTCAAATGCAGGGACCTCAGTACGCAGCAGACCAACGGGGTAAAGACAAATGTGCTCGTGACATTGGTTACTACCTGCGGATGGTAACTTACTGCTTAATTGCAGGTGGTACTGGCCCGATGGATGAGTACCTGATTGCTGGAATTGATGAAATCAACCGGACTTTTGATCTGTCCCCCAGTTGGTACGTTGAAGCCCTGAAGCACATCAAAGCTAATCATGGTTTGAGCGGTGACCCAGCAGTTGAAGCCAATTCCTACATCGACTACGCAATTAACGCTCTGAGCTAATCATAGAGCCATTTATGCCCGGAACAATAGATAGCCGTTAGCACACTTGTAGTGGTTGGGTTAGCAGTTATCTAAGGTTCCGGGCATCTTTAGATTTGATGCGCGAGCGCTCGGCTCAAAAAAGAACAACAATTCAAGATATCGACTTTAAACGTTTTTAATTAAAATTTATTTGGACGGAGAACAATTATGGCAACAACGCTAGTGCCTGCAAATTTGCAGCAAGCTGGGCGGTTGGGTTTAGACGCATTCGATGGCAGCTGTGTAGAATTGCGTCCGGACTGGACAGAAACCGACCTACAAGGTATTTTCCGCGCGGCTTACAAACAAGTGCTGGGCAATGAGTATATCATGAAGGCTGAACGACTGACCTCAGCCGAATCCTTACTCAGACAGGGTAATATTACTGTTCGGGATTTTGTCCGAGCGATCGCCCTTTCAGAACTTTACAAGAAAAAGTTCTTTTATCCCAATAACAATCAACGCTTTGTTGAACTCAATTTCAAGCATCTTTTCGGTCGTCCCCCTCACGATGAAGCTGAACTGGCATTTCACACTCGTTTAGTGGAAGATGTTGGCTACGATGCTGAAATTAATTCTTACTTCGAGAGTCAAGAATACGAACAAAAATTCGGTGATAATATTATCCCCTATTATCTGGGATTCCAGGTAGTCTCAGGCTCAAGAACGGTAGGGTTTAGCCGAATGTTCCAACTATATCGTGGCTACGCCAATAATGACCGGGGTCAAGCCAGAAGTCAGAATGGTCGCTTGTTTAAAGAAGTAGCCCGCAACCAAGCCAGTTCAATTTCTCAGCCCTCAAGCTCAACTACACCAGAGAAAGTATTTGGTGGACTCGGAAATCGTCAGCAGCGGGTTTATCGGGTCGAAGTCACCAACCGCATTGGTGCTTCTCTCAAGGATAGTAACGTTCGTCGTTCCAACAAAACCTATTTGGTAACATACGATGATCTATCCAATCGGATGCAACAAATTCTTCGCAGTGGTGGCAAGATTGTCAACGTACGTGAAGCCTAATTGAGTTAGATTTCACCCTTAGGGATGGTAAGTTATGGGGTTAAACAGCTTACCATTCTGTTATCAAAAAGTTCTCAAGACTAGAAAAAGATTAATTAGGAGTTATATCAATTACAATGTTTGGTCAAAATACATCTATTGGTAGTGCTACCCTTAGCAACAGCAGTAACCGTATGTTTCGGGTAGAAGTTGAAGGTATGGGGCAAAATGTTGACTCAGACCGCATCAGCTATCCCATCCGTAGCAGTGGTAAGGTTTACCTCAATATTCCTTATAATCGCATGAGCCAACAAATGCAACGGATTAACCGCATGGGCGGTAAAATTGTCAGTATTGAACCTCTCACTGCTGATGGTAGCAGCGAAGCTAAAAAGCAGGCAACTGCTCGAGATCAAGTGAAGGAAGAAAATAGTTAGTCTGAATCTTCTGATGGGGAAAACTAACCGCAAATATTACCAGTCCATAGATGATGACAGCTTCAGAACAGTTTGACCCCTCTAGTCAACCTCCTGAAGAGCTAACCATTGAACAGGCGATTGCAAATCTTCAGCATGAAGAACTCGGTCGCCGTTATTATGCCGCGTGGTGGTTAGGACGATTTAAAGTCTCTGAACCGGCTGCGGTTGACGCTTTAATTGCCGCTTTGGAGGACGACTCAGATCGCACTGAAGATGGGGGTTATCCTCTGCGGCGCAATGCTGCGAGAGCCTTGGGGAAGTTAGGGGATAAGCGAGCGGTTGAGCCACTGATTCGCTGTTTAGAATCTGATGATGTTTACGTGCGAGAAGCCGCTGCACAGTCATTAGAAATGCTGGGCGATCCCCAGAGTGTTCAGCCCCTATTAAAGCTGTTAGAGGGCGGTGTAGAAGCGGCTAAACCCGTTCCTGGAAAGCCTCACCTGGTGCAACCTTATGATTCTATTCTAGAAGCGTTGGGTACGATTGGGGCGACAGTTGCCATTCCCTCTGTTGAGCCTTTTATTCAACATCCAGTTCAGCGGGTACAGTTTTCAGCCTTACGCGCCATGTATCAGTTGACTCAAAATCAGATTTACGGGCAACGTTTAACTCAAGCGTTAGGAAATAATGAACTGCAACTGCGAAGATCTGTTTTGATAGATTTAGGCGCAATAGGTTATTTACCGGCTGCCAAAGCTATTTCTGAAACTTTAGCGGAAAACAGTTTAAAGTTAATTGCCCTCAAAGGCATTTTAGAGCATCATCTCAATCATACTGATTCTAATCCCCTCTCGCCAGAAGCGATTGAAGTGATGAATTTAATGGATTCTTTATTGTAAGTTTTATTTTTGATAGCTGATTAAAAAGACCCTTTTAACCGATGGCAGCATTTGTAATGATGGATGTAAGAATAAATAATCAGAAAAAATAGCAATCTCCCTGCTGTAATAAGATTACTGTTTTTTAAAATTTAAAGTTAGCTTGCAAAATTAAGAATCAACTGGATCATCAGGAATGTTCTTAGGAAAAGAGATATTTGTATTATCCTCAATTTTTTTCTATACTCCATCAGGAAGATTAGAAAAGAATTCGTAGCCATTTCTATTCTTGATGATTTCAAGATTTTATTAAAATCAATGGGATGAAATATTTAATTAACGACTCAATAAGAGAACTATACCATGGACACACAAGAATTTCTCAGAAGGTTGGCTGAAGGAGAAAGAGATTTTAAAAAAGTCGATCTTAGTGGTGTCAACCTCAGTGGTGTCAACCTCAGTGGTTATTCTGTAAAGCGTATCGATCTGCGTTACTCTAATTTTACAAGTGCTAACCTTACAGCTACGAACCTTGATTATGTTATCTTTTGCGATTCTAACTTGAGAGGAGCTTGTTTGAAAGGGGCAAATCTCTATCAGGCAAGTTTTAGTAGTTGCGATTTAAGTGAGGCTAATCTCAGTAATGCCAATGCAGTAAGAACAAGCTTTACTAATGCTAAATTAACTAATGCTAATCTTAGTAATGCTAATTTAGAAGGTGCAAGTTTTGATGGAGCAGACCTGGAGAGAGCGAATCTCAGTGGTGCTAACCTCCATGAAGCTTGTCTGTATAGAGCTTATCTGATTAATGCAATACTAATTGGTGCTGATTTGACAGATACCGATTTGCTAAATACGGATTTTGAAGGAGCAAACCTTAAAAATGCTAATTTTAAAGGCGGAAACTACGATATGATAGACATTGAAACTGTCATTGTTAGTAATACTACTTTGCCCGGTGGAGACGTTTGGTAGCAAAAATTTTCTTGATGAAGATTTTCTCATATAGAAGTTTCTGATGAATAAAAATAGTTTCCTCGAACAGTCTTCCTGTACTTAGTTAGTCTTTTATATCTCCAAATTGATCGAGCACAAATCTTTGATAATCATGCTTTAACACTTGATAAAAATCTTTAGGCAAAGTTTGATCTTCCTTCAAATCGCGAGATTCTACTTCTCCAAACCTTAAGGAATCTGAATCTACAGAATCGTCGTAAAGCCAAGACTGATTAATAATCCAACTTGCCCAATTATCTGTATTCTTCTCACTATTATACACTTCTATTCCCTATGACCCCATCCGAACTCATCAATGCAGTTGAAAAAGCCGACTCTTCAGATGCTTTACTCGACGCTGTAGAAGCCTTAGCCGCAGCCAATTTACCGGAGGCTATTGCGACTTTAATTGAAGTGTTGGGCTTTAATAATCCGGGTGCAGCAGTAGCAGCAGTGGATGGACTGATTATCATTGGTGAACCCGCAGTTATGCCAATTTTAGAACAGTTAGATGGTTATAATTATGGGGCGAGGGCCTGGGCTGTGCGGGCGTTATCGGGAATTGGTGACCCCCGCGGTTTAGATGTGTTGTTAGAAGCGGCAGGTAGTGATTTTGCCCTCAGTGTGCGGCGCTCAGCAGCAAGGGGACTGGGAGCCATTCGTTGGCATGAACTGCCCTCAGAAGTTCAACAAACCGCTCAAAAACGGGCTCTTGAGACCCTTTCTCAAACTTGTAAAGATCCTGAATGGATTGTGCGTTACGGGGCTGTTGTGGGCTTACAAGGGCTGCAAACAGCAACTGCCATTCAGCAACCCTCTTGGTGGCAAACTGGGGTTAAACGGTTGGAAGAAATTACTCAGCAGGATGATACTCTAGCAGTGCGGGCTAGGGCAAAATTAGCTTTAGATGTTCTTGAGAGATGAATGACAAATCGTATTGTAGGGTGCGTCAATGACGTACCACGGACAATTATATCGTTAATCTAGTCAATTAATAATTTTACCTCATTTTCGGGAGAAGGCTCCCGTCATAATCTCTGATTTGACGGTGAGGTTATCGTTCTTTCGCCGTGGGACGACACCCATCTGCGATAACTTCATGAATCCCGACCCACAAAAAAAGAATGCAGAATCTTTGGTTATCCCCATTGATTTGTGGTAAAATTCAACCATGATAGTTAGAGAAGCCAAGCTTTTAAACGGCTTATCGGCACAATACCAAGCCTTAGATCAAGCCATAAGAACTGCTCAATTCATTAGAAATAAAGCAGTTAGATTGTGGCGTGACGAGCCTGAAGTTAATAAAGCGCGTCTATCTTTGATCTGCAAAGAACTAGCACGGGCATACCCTTTTGCCAAAAAATTAAACTCAATGGCACGTCAAGCAGCCTCTGAAAGGGCTTGGAATTCTATCTCTAACCGCGGAAGGCGGTCATCGCAGGCACCGGACTTTACGTCCGGTGTACCGATGACTTCTATCGTTGCTGTAGAGAAGGAGCTAAACAAAAAGGTTATCCTCAGTTCAAAAAGCATTCTCGCTGTCGTTGAGTATAAAACCACAGGATGGAAACTTTCAGCTATATTGTGACGGGAAATGTTTGGGCTTTGCCCAACCCGTCAATTTAACAATTAATTTCACCGATGGATTTAAAGCGGGTAAGTTTTCTCTATTTTGTAATTATCAGACAAGAGAGGATTTATTTAGGCTTAAAATTAATCGGGTAAGAGTGGTTAGACGAGCTGATGGTTCTCTTGGTGCGCGTTCCCTACGTGCTTACGCACACGCTTACGCGAAAGGTGATTGCGAATCACCGGGGTCGCACCGCTATTATGCTCAATTCTGCTTTGATGCTAATCGTAAAGAGTCTGGAAGCTACACTGGGAATGTAATAGGCATTGATTTAGGTCTGAAGTATTTCTACAAAGACCAAAACGACAATGCAGCTATTTATCCCAAGTATTTAAGGCGGGCTGAAAAACGAATTAAGAAACTACAGCAGCGGCTATCGAGAAAGTTTGTAAAAGGTAAACCTCGTCTTAAAAAGTTTGGCGGGACGGCAAAAAACGAAGCCAACTTTTCGCAATCAAACAACTACCACAAAGCCAGAATTAGACTGGGTAAGGCTCATTTGAAGGTTCAACGCCAACGTAAAGATTGGGCTATTAAGTTAGCGCGATGCGTAGTTACATCTAACGGAAAGTTGGCTGTCGCCAAACATTTTCCTAACGATGTTGTGGTATACGAAGACCTGAAGATACAAAACATGGTCAAGAACCATCATTTAGCCAAGTCTATTTCTGACGCTTCATGGTATCAATTCACTCAATGGCTAGACTATTTTGGCAAGGTTTGGGATAAGACAGTGATTGCTGTTGCACCAAATTATACATCTCAAGATTGCTCTAACTGTGGTTATCGGGTGAAGAAATCTCTCAGCACTATAGCACTACGCATTTTGGTTAGGACGTTTTTATAATAGAAAGGAAGTCATCAAGTAGACATCTCCGAAATATAAACAATATCTGGTAAAATCATATTCAATCAGGCTTTACAAAGATTAAAAACATGAGTTCAGTATCAGAGTATATCGAACAACATCCTCAAGAAGTACAGCGATTGGTTGGTCTAAAGTATGAGCAGTTAGAGCAGCTAATAAAGCAAGCGATACGGGCAAGCCCACGCTGCGCGAACGC
>CAYNXM010000240.1:0-7152 GCA_964401105.1 uncultured Lyngbya sp.
TAGATTATTCAAATCCATATCAGAGTTACAAGCATTATTAGATAGGCTATTAAATCAGGGAGAGTTAATAATTAAATGGTAGAGAAAAATCAAAAATAAGGGTAGTGCCGTTATTGCAAGTTAGATGTGCAATAGCTTAACAGTTGTGGGTGGGAGCAGCTAAGCGCTGTAGAACGGCTCGGCTTGAGACCCGCTTTTTTGGTCAAAAGAGGGGGAAGAGTGGGAAACGAAAGTCAGCCTTGGAGAAAAAGCGAACCCTACACCCGACTAGGGAGTTTGGTTTGTCTCCCCTTTTCCCTTTCCCTGCCATCACCGACTCACTCATAATTTTTATATAATGTTTCAAAAAATACAGATAACTGACATAATAATTAGATTAGCCCGATTGATTCACTCAGGTGATGATCATTGCTTAACGGTATCTCAAACCCACTCAGGGCTTGATAATTAAACTCTGTCATTCAAGGCAAGGTCTAATGGTAAGGATCAGTCTGCTGATGAAAAAATTGCAAGATTTATTTACAATAGCCAGACAGATCAACATCGCTATCGATCAATCGCTCCAGCAGCCCATAAACAGGAGAGTGGACCCTCTGTGTTCCAACGCTTAAAGCAAGATTTAAAAAATGACTTGATTGCTGGGTTGTTAGTCGTGATTCCCTTAGCGACAACAATTTGGCTCACGATTACGATTGCCACCTCGGTAATTAACTTTTTAACTCAGGTTCCCAAACAACTGAACCCTTTTGATGGCCTTCATCCCATTCTGGTTAACTTACTCAATGTTTTAGTCGGATTTGCAGTTCCGTTACTGAGTATTTTATTCATTGGCTTGATGGCTCGCAATATTGCGGGACAATGGCTACTGAATACCAGTGAACGCTTATTACAAGCGATTCCTTTTGCCGGGACAGTCTATAAAACCCTGAAGCAGATTTTAGAAACGCTACTGCGGGACTCAAATGATAAATTCCGCCGGGTGGTGCTAATTGAATATCCCCGTCAAGGAATTTGGACGATTGCCTTTGTGACTGGTTCAATTAACAGTGAAGTCGCTACAGAACTGTCTCAGGAGATGGTGAGTGTGTTTGTTCCCACTACTCCTAATCCCACCAGTGGATGGTACGCTATTGTTCCCAGTGCAGATGTGACAAATCTTCCTTTATCAGTTGAAGATGCATTTAAGATTATTGTATCTGGTGGGATTGTTAACTCTGCTTCTTCTTTGAAACCATCAGCCAGTCAATCTCGCTCAAAAGGCAAGAAACTTGAACCGCTTGTCTCGAATGAAAATCAGCTTCAGCCTGTTCCAATTGAGGAAGAAGGATAAGTTGAGAAACACACCACCGCAGATGCAGGGGGACTGAAGCGACTCAGTTGGGGGCGATAAGCGCCTACTCCCTCAACCCATAACAATCAACTCATAACACAGAACCAATCACTCATCTAAGATTATGCAAGCTCGTCGAAGTGCTCGTGAACTCGCTCTGTTGGGAATCTCCCAACTCCCAGCCTCCCCAGAAAAACTGGAAACTCAACAGCTTCATGATATCGCGATCGCAGCGGTTCGGGCGCTAGCGGCTGAAAGCCAGGAGTCCTTGGAAACAGCCATGGCAGAGTTACAACGGGGTAGCGATCGCCTTTTAAGTAGTGAAGTCAAAGCCAGTGACTTGCAAACTGCACGTTCAATGATTAGTGAAGCGATTGAATTAACTCGATCTGCCTTAAATCGTTTAGGAACAGCAGTAGAGTTTCCAGAAATTATTCAGCTTGCTAAACAAGAGGATGTTCAATCTTATACTATTGAAATTTTAATTCAGGTTAATAGCAATCGAGCTGATATTGACCAGGTGTTAGAAACTGCGATGGTGGACTGGCAGCTTAATCGTTTACCGCGCATCGATCGCGATATTTTACGAATTGCTGTGGCGGAATTACTTTATCTGAATGTGAGGGAACAAATTGCGGTTAATGAGGCGATTGAATTGGCGAAACGTTATGGGGATGAAGACAGTTATCGCTTTATTAATGGGGTTCTGCGTCGGGTGATTGAAAAATGGAAAACACAAGCCAGCGTGGCGGAATAGCTACAGAACAGAGCAAGGTTAATGATTAAAATCAAACAAGAGATGATAAATCACCTATTATGCTTCTACTGTTGAGAATCGAGAATTTTGCTTTAATCGATCATCTTGAAGTTGAGTTTAGTCTGGGCTTAAATGTGTTTACCGGGGAAACTGGAGCCGGAAAATCAATTATTCTTGATGCTGTTGATGCGGTGTTGGGGGGGAAAGTAGATCGCCGAGTGGTGCGAACCGGTTCAGAACGAACACATCTAGAAGCAACATTTGAAATCGGCGAGATGTTAGGGGATTGGTTTAAGCAGAATGAAATTGATTTAATTGATGGCTCGTTAGTGGTTTGTAGTCGGGAAATTACCCTATCTCAGGGAAAACTCCGTACTCGTTCCCGGGTTAATGGTATTTTAGTAGCGCGTAAGCTGGTAGATCAGTTGCGCGATCGCTTTGTTGAACTGACAGCCCAGGGTCAAACGGTACAACTCGGACAACCTAGTTTACAACGGGAATGGCTGGATTTATACGGTGGAGATCAAATTTTGACCGTGACGCGGTCTGTCGCAGCGGCTTATAATGCCACACAACAAGCTGCAACCGCATTAGAAAATCGTCGTCAATTTGAACAGCAACGTTTGCAACGATTGGATTTATTACAATATCAAACCAATGAATTAGATCGTGCTCATTTAAGCGATCCAGATGAATTAAAACAGTTACAAATTGAACACCAACGCCTCAATCATGTGGTGGAATTACAACAGCAAAGTTATCAAATTTATCAGGCATTATATGAAAATCAACAGGGGTTGGCAGCGGCTGATTTATTGAGTCAAGCGGAAACGGTATTAACGGATATGGTGGAATACGATCCCTCTCTTCAACCGCTTTTGAATATGATTGAAGAAGCTTTAACCCAAGTGACTGAAGCCGGGCGACAAATTGGCGGTTATGGGGAACAATTGGAGTCCGATCCACAACGCCTGCAAGATATAGAAACTCGCATTGATGAATTAAAACTAATTTGTCGTAAGTATGGAAAAACCTTGGCTGATGTGATTGCTTATGCTGAAAAAATTAAGGCTGAATTAGAGGAATTACAAGATAATGAACAGTCGGTGGAAGCTTTAGAAAAAGTCTATTTAGAGGCTCAGGAAAAACTACACAATTTATGTAATCAATTAACTCAGTTGCGTCAAAAGGTGGCTTTGCGGTTAGAAACAGATTTAGTCAGTCAGTTGAAACCGTTGGCAATGGATAATGTGGAGTTTAAAGTTGAAATTATACCCATTTCTCCTACTGTATCCGGCGCAGATCGAATTCAATTTTGCTTTAGTTCTAATCCAGGAGAACCTTTAAAACCCTTAAGTGAAACTGCTTCAGGTGGGGAAATGAGCCGCTTTTTATTAGCATTAAAAGCCTGTTTTTCTCAAATTGACGGTACAGGGACTTTGGTTTTTGATGAAATTGATGTGGGTGTTTCCGGACGAGTGGCGGGGGCGATCGCGCAAAAGTTACATCAACTGAGTCAACACCATCAAGTGCTTTGTGTAACCCATCAACCGATAGTTGCTGCCATGGGCGATCGCCATTTTCATGTCAGAAAAGAAGTGATTTATTCTCATACTAATTTAACAGAAGAAGAACAAAGAACAGTGGTTAGAGTTAATACTTTAAATCTGAATCAACGCCGGGAAGAATTAGCCCAAATTGCCAGTGGAGAATCTGCTCAAGAAGCCATTGCTTTTGCTGAATCTTTACTCAATCAAGCGGCTTCCTTGCGTCGTTCTCATTCAGAAGATCTAGAACTACAGGCAAATTCAAACAACTTAATACTTTAAGCACAACAATGTATATTATTTGTGATCCTCTAAAAGGTATAAACCTATACAACAAGTGAGAATGAATTTATAATATCCTTATTTCAAGTATAAAAATTAAGCTTGTCAGAAAAATAATTTGATTCCTGTCATGAGTAACAATACCAAAACAACTTTTTTAAAAATTATAGGATTGAGGTAATTTGACACAAAAATACCCGTCATAACACCTAGGCAAACACTTAAAATCCCAGGAATAAATAGATGTAAAACCTGATCGGTCAAATCATGATTTAATCCATGAACAACTACTGCAAAAATCATGCTACAAATTCGGACTCCTTGGATATTGCTTTTAAATTCTTCGGGATTCCATTGACATGAATTGGCGTACATAATTAGCGGTGGACCGCAGGAGTTATATGCCCCAGAAAAGAAACCGGATGTTAAACCCGCAAGGTATCCCCATCCTGAAGCTTTAACTTCTGGTAAGCGAGGTGTAAACCAGCAGTATAATACATAGAAAATGATGATAATACCCAAAGAATCTAGCACTAATCGATCATCAATTGTATCGGAGACTATTACTCCAAAAGGAACAGCAATAAAAGAGCAAATAGCAATTGGAATAACTTCTTTGAAATTAATATTTTGTCGGTAGTAAAATAGCAAAATTGAAGTTACAATGGGTTGTAGTAAAGCGATGAGGGCAATTGCGATATGAACATCAATTAAATTAGTTAGTAAAGATAGTCCCAACAGTCCTAGTGCAAATCCAGAGATTCCTCTAACAAGTCCGGCAAAAAATACGATCACACAGAAGAGCAATTCGTCAACCATCTTTCAGATTTAAGGTAAAATTATGACTTTCCCAACAATAGTAAATGAAGACATCAGCTCTGTCAATTCACCGAGTTTTCTGAATTTACCTCAGCGCCCAAACAAGCCTAGAAATAGGGGAATTACTCATGTAATTGATCGGGGGATCGGATTGGGAAAAGCTCAAGATTTATTAGAAACAAGTAGCCATTTGATTGATTTTATCAAGTTAGGATGGGGAACGGGTTATGTGACTAGAAATTTACAACACAAAATCAACTTATATCGCCAGTTTGACATTAACCTTTGCTTTGGTGGTACTTTTTTCGAGGTTGCCATACTTCAAAATAAATTTGATGAGTTTCGTAAATATCTCCAGAATTTTAAAATGACTCACGTTGAAGTTTCTACAGGTTCTATTCACCTTCCTCTCGAACAAAAGTGTCGCTATATTGAAGCATTAGCTCAGGATTTTGTTGTCATATCCGAAGTGGGTAGCAAAAATCCCAATCAAGTGATTCCTGCCTGTATTTGGATCGAAAATATTCAAGCAGAACTTACCGCAGGTGCTTGGAAAGTTGTGGCTGAAGCTCGTGAAACTGGTACGGCTGGAATTTATTGTGGGAATGGAGAAATCCGCTTAGAATTAATTGATGAAATTCTGACTCAAGTCAACTTCAATGATCTAATCTTTGAAAGTCCAAAAAAATCACAACAAGTCTGCTTAATTAAAAAAATTGGTCATTTAGTTAATTTAGGAAATATTGCAGTCAATGATGTCATTGCTTTGGAAACATTGAGACTGGGATTACGGAGTGATACTCTCGAAACGTTTCATAAGAATAGTCAGAATGAATGGATGTTCTATTCAAAATAGGAGTTAAGAGAATGATATTCAGTAATAACAACATCAATAGTATTTTTCATCTAGCCATTCCAACCCATGATTTAAAAGCAGCTCAACATTTTTATACTGAAATTTTGGGATGTCGTCTTGCTAGAAAATATCAGGATCGAATCACCTTAGATTTTTTTGGCGATCAACTAGTTTGCCATCTCGCACCGGATGAAATAGATCGCCATCCGAAGATGTATCCTCGCCATTTTGGACGGACATTTATTGAAAAATCAAGTTTTGATAAAGTGATCGAATCTGCTAAAAAATATAATGTTCGTTTTCTAGAAGAACCCTCTATGCGGTTTGCTGAGAAACCGGAAAAACATCTGACGGTTGCACTGCTTGATCCATCTAATAATGTAATTGAATTTAAGTATTATTTCAAAGACGACTATATTTATTGAAGCAGATTGACAATCACAATAAAAGGCATAATTAAATACTTTAAATACATAAGTGTATATAATTTTTTATTATGCAGAATCAGGCAATTACTTGATAATAATCGGCTAAATTTATAACTTTAAAGTATTGACAGTTGATTGTTGCATCTACTATCTTGACACTGATTCAACATCTTGAAATTTTAAAATTCAGGGAGGCTTCATATATGCCGTTGATCAAACGTTGTGTTGCAGAATTTATTGGCACATTCTGGTTAGTATTTGGCGGATGTGGCAGTGCTGTTTTGACTGCTACCTTCCCTGTAGAAGATATTAGTAACCCTGTCGGTATTGGGATAGTGGGGGTTTCTTTAGCATTTGGTTTAAGCGTGATGACGATAGCCTATGCCATTGGACATATCTCCGGTTGTCATCTCAACCCCGCTGTTTCCTTTGGTTTATGGGCGGGTAAGAGGTTTTCTGGTTCAGACTTACTACCCTATATTGTGGCTCAAGTGTTGGGGGCAATTCTTGCCTCAACAATGCTCTATATTATTGCCAGTAGTGGCGCTGGCTTCACCCTCGATAATGGTTTTGCTTCCAACGGCTTTGGCACACATTCTCCCGGAGAATATCCTATGCTAGCGGCTTTTCTAATAGAGTTTGTCCTCACATTCATGTTCCTGATAATTATTTTGGGCGCAACAGATATCCGCGCACCCCAAGGACTCGCCCCAGTTGCCATTGGTTTAGGACTCACTTTAATTCACCTCATTAGTATTCCGGTTACTAATACCTCTGTTAACCCCGCCCGTAGTACTGCCCCAGCCTTATTTGTGGGGGGATGGGCAATTGCTCAACTGTGGTTATTTTGGCTTGCCCCCATCCTCGGTGCAATTGCTGCGGGGTTTGTTTATTTCTATCTGTTTGAACCGTCTGGCAAAGAACAAGCGATCGCCACCAATACAGACTAACCCCTGGAAATATCTATAGAAACCATTTGATATCTGCTTTAAGATGATTCTAAGATTAGGGTTTTTAGTGACGTACTCCCGACGCTGACCCTAGGGGTACAGCGCGGGCTTCTCAACTTCACAATTGAGCGTTCCTGCCCCACGCCACTTACCTAGGATTTCTCCCCCGGCAGACCGACTTGA